>NZ_WANY01000109.1:0-4661 GCF_015521575.1 Ferroglobus sp. | reverse complement strand
GTATTAGGTGATTTGATGTCTTATTTGGGAGCAAAAATTGGAGATGAAGTTAAAAAGGAAAAGAAGAGCCCAATAAAGCCGGGAAGCGTTATGGAAATAGCGACGAAGAATGTAATCACGATTCCGACAACTTCGACAATAATGAGCGCAATGAAGACAATGATAAAGTACAGCTTCAGAAGATTGCCGATAACTGATCCTGGGACGAAGAGGCTTGAGGGAATAATAACTGGAATGGACATTGTAAATTTCCTCGGTGGAGGGGAGAAGCACAAGATCGTTGAGGGAAGATACAACAACAATTTGCTTGCGGCAGTTAACGAGGAAGTTAAGGAAATTATGGAGAAGGAGGTTGTCGCGATAGATTTCACCTCTTCTTGGGAGGATGCTTTGGAAATTCTTTTAGAAAAGGGAGTAGGTGGTGCCCCGATAATCGATAGGGATGATACCGTTATAGGTATCATAACTGAGAGGGACATCATGAAGTTTTTGGCTGAAAGAAGGGAGTACGACGGGGTCGTGGAAGACTACATGACGAGGGGAGTCATCACAGCTGAGCCAAACACGAAAATCGAGGAGGCTATGAAGACGATGGTTTCGAAAAAGATAAGGAGACTTCCGGTAGTTAAGGACGGCTTGCTCGTTGGAATTCTAACATCAACGACGATCGTCCACTACTTCGCTGGAGAGGTTTTCAAAGAGCTCGTTACTGGGAACGCGAAAGAAGCTCTTGAACAACCGATTTCCGTAATTCTGTCCAACAAAAAGATACTGAAATATACGGAACCGCTCGTTGTCAGTCCAAAAACGAATTTAAGGGATGTTGTGAATCTCATGCTTGAGAAGAATCAAGCTGCAGCTTTGGTTGTTAGTTCCGGAAGCTTGGAAGGAATTATAACCGAACGAGACCTCATGAAATTCCTCTGCGAGGCAAAATGCTGAGATGTACGTTGCCGAGGCTTTAGGCTTAACCAAGCCTGCTGCAGAAAAGTTAAAAGAGAAAAACGTCCTAAAGGAAGCTTTCATCAAACATCCATTTTTCCCCGATGTAATCGATGCGGTAAGATTCGATAAAAAGTTTGCCGGACTTGAGGAAGGGACTGTTGTCGCTAAAACGATTCACGGAGTTGAAGTTGTTCACGGTTTTCCGAAAATCAGGAGAGCACTAACTCTCTATCCGACGATCAAACTCCATTTTAAAGGAGAAATTGTTTTCGAGGAGAAAATGAACGGTTACAACGTAAGAATCGTTATGTTCGGAAAAAATCTGTATGCGTTAACGAGGAGAGGTTTTATTTGCCCCTACACAACGGAGAAAGCTCGTGAGCTAATTAACGAATCTTTTTTTAAAGATTTCCCGAAATTCATGCTCTGCTGCGAAGCAGTAGGAAAGTACTCACCCTACGTTCCGAAAGACGTTTACGGAGTAGATTTTGATTTTTACGTCTTCGATATAAGGGAGAAGAGGAGCGGGAAGCCTTTGCCAATTAGAGAGAAGGAGAGAATCTGCGAGGAATACGGGCTAAACTTAGCTCCCATTCTTGCTGAATGCAGAGCTGAGGAGGGACATATCGTTGGAAGAAGGGTTATTGAGGAGTTGGAGGGGAGTGGTAGGGAGGGTGTTGTGATAAAAGACGTCAACATGGTAGTTGAGCCGATAAAGTACACGACAAGCGAAACGAATTGCAGTGACCTAAGCTACGCTTTCAGATACTTTAACGAATACGGAAAAGACTTCATGTTCTCAAGAATTGTCAGAGAGGGCTTTCAAAGCTTTGAATTCGACGACGAGGAAAAGTTTAGAGAAAGGTGTTTCAGGCTGGGGAAGGCAATTCTCGAAAGCTTGGTGAAAAGCATCAAGGACGTTAGCGAAGGGAGAAAGGTTGTCGAAAGAGTTGAGTTAACTTTCTCGTCTTTCGAAACCTTTGAGTTGTTTACGGAGCATTTAAAGAGAAGTGGAGTTAATTTTGAGGTTGTTGAGTTGAAAAAGAGGGAGGGAAAAGTTCACGCAATAATTGATAGGGTAATGAAGAGCACTACAGACAAGATAAAAAGCCACCTCGGTGGAGCTTTATGGTAAAGGTGGGAGTTGACGCTGGAACGAAAAGTTACGGGGTTTTCGTTCTCGAAGAAAGAAAGTTGTACGAATTCGAATCGTCGGAAGTTAGGGAGAATCCTGAATCGTTTGTAGAGTTTCTTAAGGAGTTAAATCCGGAAGTTGGAGCCGGATTGAGCGGATATGGGCTTCCGGTAAAAAATTTCAAAGATCTGACTGACGAAGACATCTTTCTAATGACGTTGAAAAAGGAGGGCAGTTACATAGGAATGTCCTCCGTTATTAGGAGGATTAGAGATGAGGAGCTGAACTTTTTCACGATTCCCGGGGTAATTCACCTCAACACGGTTCCGGCTTACAGGAAGGTTAACAGAATTGACATGGGTACTTCCGACAAAGTTTGCAGCGCAGCTTTAGCTTTGGCTGAATTTGGAGAGGGTGATTTCATACTCGCCGAAATTGGTTACGGTTTCAACGCGTTTCTTGCTTTGAAAAACGGGAAAATCGTCGATGGTATTGGTGGGAGTTCGGGTTTTCCATCGCACTTGAGCGTTTCGGCAATAGATGCGGAGCTTGCGTGCCTGATGAGGGTGACTAAAGATGTAGTTTTCTCGGGGGGATTGAAGAGCTTTTTTGAAGATAGAGGGGAGGAATTTAGCTTTGAAGCATTCGCTGAATGGATTCTCAAGGGAATTTATGCGATGAAAGCTGTTGTTGACGAGAACTTCGTTGTTCTTTCGGGAAGGTTTGCCAAGGAAGTGAAAAAGTTCATCGCTGAAAGGTTCGACGTGAAAATTTTAAAAGGCTTCGAAAGCGGAAAGCAAGCAGCAGAAGGAGCTGCAATTATCGCAGACGGGTTGAGCGGTGGGGAGTACAAGGAAATAGTTGAAAGGCTCGAACTTAGAAGAGCTTCCGGCTGCATCTTCGATTACGTAACTTCCGACCTCAAAAAATTCTTCTTCGAAAAGCTGGAGTGCTAAAGTTTAAGTTCTAAAAAAGTACAGTATTTTTCATGAGACGACCTGCAGTAGCTGGATACTTCTACCCCTCGAATCCCGAATCCCTCTTGGCTATGCTTAGGGAATTTGCAGATAAGAGGAGCGATGAGGATGTAGTGGCAATAGTCTCTCCTCACGCAGGTTACGTTTACTCGGGAAGGACTGCTGGAGCGGTTCACTCTCTCCTGCCAGATGTGGAGACTTACGTAATAATTGGTCCGAACCACACTGGCTTGGGAGCGGCTGTGGCTGTCTCTTATGACGACTGGATGACTCCGATAGGGGTTGTGGAGACGGATAGAGAGTTCATAGATGCTATGCCCAAGAAAATCTGCGTTGTTGATGAGATAGCTCACAGAGAAGAGCACAGCTTGGAAGTGCAAGTTCCTTTTTTGCAGTACCTCCACAAGGACTTCAAAATCGTTGCCATCTGCATGGGATTGCAGGATAAGGAGACAGCTGAGGAGATAGTCGAAGAAATTTTGGAGGCTCAGGAGATAACTGGAAGGAGGATCGCTCTGGTTGCTTCGAGTGACATGCACCATTATTTGCCGGATGACGAGTGCAGAAGGAGAGACGAGATCGTCATTGAAGCGATCCTCAGCATGGACGTCGACAAGTATTATAACACGATATACAAACTTCAAGCAAGCGTCTGCGGTTATGGTCCTATAGCTGTTGCCATGCTCTACTCTAAGGAGCTTGGAGCGAAAGCGGAGCTCGTACATTACTCCACGAGCGGAGACGTGGCTGATAGAAGTCAGGTTGTCGGCTATGCTGGTATAGCCTTCAGAGTTTGAATAACCTCTTAGCATTCTTCCACAGAACCCTGTCGTCGCAAATCTCCGCCACCTTTTTAAGCTCGTGATGAATGCTTCCGAAGGGTTTGTCCGAGCCGAAAATGAGTCTGTCCGGGACAGTTTCATAGAACTCTTTTATCTGCGAGGGAGATGCTAAAGAGGTGTCAAAATAAACGTTCTCGTTTTCAGCAAATTCCCTGAGGAAATCCGCTGGATTTCCTCCCAATAATCCGAGGTGAGGTATCACGACTTTCACGTCGAATCTCTCTAAGAAAATTTTCGTGAAAGTAAATTCCTCCTCGAAAAAAATCGGTTTGCTAACTCTTTCAACGAAGTCTTCTAAATCTTCTCTTTTCAGAGTTTCGTAGTTGGATTTTAAATCAGCCACTCCTCCGACCCAGTGCCACTTTAAGGCAACGAATTCTTCGGGAATTTCCTCCGGAAAAGGCTTTCCTATGCAGTATATCGGAAACAAGTTTTCATTTTCTTCGCAAGCTTTGAGGACCATTTCGTTCGCCACTTTTTCGTCGTACTCTGCATAAGATGGGAAGGACATTACTAAAGCCAGATCTATTCCGTTTCTTTCGAGCTCATCGACTACTTCTTCCACCTTAACGTCTATTCCGAGAGAAACTGAAGGTCCTATGTGGATGTGACTGTCGATTATCATCAAAAAAATTGGAATTAGAAATCTTCTAATAGTTTTCTGTAAAGCTTTTCCTCGTTAAAGCTTAGTGCTCTTTTAACGACCTCTTCCAGATACATGACAGTATTGGCTACGAAGTAATACTTTAATTTCCTCTGTAG
>NZ_WANY01000108.1:0-3615 GCF_015521575.1 Ferroglobus sp. | reverse complement strand
GATTACAACTTTACCCAAACCTGAGCCCCCCTCGGAATCTCGACTTTCTTTTTCTCTTCGAACTCCCTTGGATTTTTCAAAACCCATGCGTAGAGTCTTTTTCCCTGAGAGTACCTTTTCAATTCCTCTTCACTTACCCTATGGAATTTTTCGAATTTTGCCAACTCCTCTGGAGAGAAGGGTCCAAGAACATCGGCTATCTCAACCTCTCCTACGACATATCCACCCGATATTATCAGAATTTTACCTCTGATGTTCGTGCTCCTCTTTCTGATTTCCCAGATCTTCTCTCCTCTAACAATCATGCTTGCGTATGGCTCTTTAACTATAAGTCCCCTCACGAAAACGATTTATTTTCTGCGACTTTAATTTTTTTATGATTACCAGAGTTGTAAAAAGCAGCGTTCACAGAAAGTGGTTCGGCACGATAGAGCTTGAAAACGATCTCGTTTTGTACACGAGCGGTAGTGTTGCTTCTTGGTTTTTTGAAGGAGACGAGGTTGAAGTAGTTCCCAAAACTAAGCCGAAAGACGTGCTTGGAAGGAAAACTTTGTTTTTTGACGATTACGATCTTTTCAGGATTTATGAGGGAGAGAAGGTTAAAGCTTGGAGCTTTTTCAAAAAAGAGGTAACTCTGAGTAGAACGAGTTTTGGGAGAAATGTGTACTCCTACAAAATTCTCGCAAGAGAGGCTGTTTACGAGAAGGATTTTGAGGCTATAGCTGAGTTGGAGCAGTATCATTACGCAAGTCAGAAGAGCAAGGTTGCTTTGTGGAAGTGCGAAAATTGCGGGAAGCTTATTGAATCTAACGTCAAAATTAGGTGTGATTGCGGAGGAGAGGTACACATAGTTGAGATAAAGGGTTCAACTCCGGCTTCCCGCTTCCTCGTTTTTGAGCTGAAAGATAGACAACCCTACGAACCCGAGATAATCGCATATGTTAGGGTTGATCCGCCGGTCCCTCTAATGCACCGGAAGCTTGGAGATGAGATAGTAAAAAACATCAGGGAAAGAGTTTTTCCGAAGGAGTGGTTCGAAAAAGTATACTCCCCGGAGGAGGAAATGAAAGAAATTTTTTCCGAGTTAAAGTCGAAGCACAGTCTGAAAATTGCGAGACACAAGCTTTGGGAATTGGCGAGTAAGAAAGCTATGAAAGAGTGTAATTCCGCTGCTTCAAGAATAGCGAGAGTGGTAGTTCACCCAGATTATAGAGCAGATGGAATAGGCAAATTGGCTGTTGAGGTTGCGGTGGAGTGGATCGCTGAAAGAAGAGTTCCGGAGATGAGAATGAGAAAGCACTTGGTTGAAACTATAGCCCAGATGGCGAGATTCAATCCGTTCTTCGAAAAGGCTGGTTTTTACTATCTCTGGGAGACTGCGAGCGGAAAACCCGTTCTCTACAGACCACTAACCGACGAAGCGAAAAAATACGTAGAAGAGTTTCTCAAAAGCGACGAGGAAGCTAAGAAGCACGGAGGAAAATTATGCTTGCCAAGATACGGTAACGTGGCTCCTATGGAAAAGCTTAAGTTTGAAAACGTTTCAAAAGTTTTCTCCACGACTCTCGACCTATCGAGGGTGTCAGAGGATGTTCAATTCGTTCTCAAATCCTTTGGAGTAAAGCAGAGAGTTGTTGAGAGGTACATTTTCAGGGATGTGAACTTCGAACTTAAGCCGGGAGAAATAGTGGCTGTTGTTGGAGCGAGCGGTGCGGGAAAGACGACTCTTCTAAAGCTCATCCTCGGAATCGAAAAACCAACCACAGGAAAGGTTGAAGTCAAAGCTGAGAGAATTTCCGCAATAATTCCCGGAGACGTTGAACCTGAGATAAGTGAAAAAAGCGTGATAGAGCAGGTTTACAAAGTTTGCGGAGACATATATCTGGCAGTGGAGATTCTAAACGTTTGCGGGATCAGCGATGCTGTTCTTTACAGGGCTAAGTACAAAGAGCTTTCCACCGGGCAAAAGGAGAGGTTCAAACTCGCTTTATGTTTAGCTGAAAAACCGAGTTTGTTGCTAATAGACGAATTCGCAGCTCATCTTGACGAAGTAACGGCTATGAGGGTTGCAAGGAAGCTTGCTGAAGTTGTTAGAAAAGCCGGAATCACGCTTATAGCCGTTACCCACAGAAAGGAAGTAATTTCAGCTTTGTCTCCCGACAGGATTTTTTACGTAGGATACGGTGGAGTTCTCGTGGAGGATTATCGAAATGCCGCATAAGTTTTCAATTTCACAGAACTTTTTCGGATTTGTCTCTATAAAATTCGAAGAGGTCGTTTCCAAACTTCAGAGCTTTTTTGCTTCTGGAGATCAGCGTTCTCAAAAAATCAAAATCTCCGGAGTTCCTGTAAAAATTCATCGAAAGAAAAATGTCGGAAACAGTGATGGCTAAATGCGGTTGTTCGTCGACCACATAAACGCTGAATTTTTCCGGGAGATCCTCTATGTGATCGTAAACTTTGATGAGTCTCCAGACATCTTCAGTTACAACCAACTCGATGATTCTCATTTTTTCCACGACCTTTTCAAATATGGTTGGATAATCTGGATAAAACATCGGACTTACCGCCCGTATTTCTTTTGATTGAGTTATTAGATCCATCAAAACTTTCAATGGTCTCAAAACGTTCGTGTTATCGGCTGAAACCACTTCGAGACGGTTAAGCTCGTCCAACCTCATAACGAACTCCTCGGGAAATTCTACAATGTGATCTGGAAACATCTTTGAAATTTCCTGAAACTTTTCCAGGCATTTACCGAACTTCCTCAGCATTTTTAGATAAAATCTTCCTCTGTGGGTTAAACAATATTTGTTCTTTCTCTTTTCGAGCAAATTTTCCGATTTCAACTTTGAAATTAAGTGGTACAGCGTGGATTTTGGATATTTCTTTTTTATTGAAGGAAGATCATTTTTTTCGATGGATTCAAGAATTTCGATTGTCTTCCCATCAATTGCGATATCTAAAATTTTGAGGCTCTGAAAGTTCATACTTTTAACTTCAACCCATATATCCAGAATTTATACTTTACTATTCTATCACAGTCCAAGAGGATTGGACTCTTCCAAAGATTTTGTAATAGTCCAAAAATTTTAAACTTTTCGGAAATGAAAAGTTTAATATACCGCATAATTTTCGTTCGCTGCATGAAGCTGATAACGAATCCGAATGCGTTCTTCGATGACTTAAAATACAAGAGCGTTCAACTGAGATATCCGCTGATTATCGTAGCACTCTTAGCAACCATCGCTGCATTATACCAATACTTGCTGATAACGAAAATGTCCCAAGCCCTTCCAGAAGATATAGCGAAGTTTTTCGTCATTGGGGCGTACATCGGTGTAATTGGATCGTTTATTGGGGTATTTGCAGTGTGGTTCATAATTGCGCTGGTTATGCATGCCATATCTGCATTCTTCAGTGGTGAAGGTTCTTTTAGAAGGACATTCGAATTTGTTGGGTACGGATTTCTACCCTCGCTTATAGGCTCAGCAATAACAGCCTCTCTTTCAGCATACTATATTGCAAACTCCGAAGTGCCGGAGATAAGCATATTCGAACTTCAGACAAATCCAGAATTGCTGGGTGAAGTTTTAACGAGTATTATACCAAGAG
>NZ_WANY01000107.1:0-5704 GCF_015521575.1 Ferroglobus sp. | reverse complement strand
TCTTTATGTCTTCCTTTATGAATATCAGCTTTCCACCGTACTTTGCCGCGAATTTCTCAATCGATGGTGGCATCTCCTTGAAGTAGACTATAACAACCTCTCTGAACTTAGGCGTAAACATGGGATCAGGTTTGTATTCCTTAGGCTTGATCTCGTCAATCCCTGGCTTCTTCGGCTCCGGGGGATTCTTGTCTGGCGGATTATTGACGATAACGTCTGGCTTTTCTGGAATTTTATCGAAGTTTGCCATTGCAACAGTTGCCATGCTAAGTATTAATAATGCTACCACTCCGAGATAGAGAAGCAAACGCCTCACGCCGCCACCTCCTTTTTATCTATTGAATTTGAAATTTAAATTTATTTAAAAACTCTGATTGTTTCAATCCAGATTGAAGTAATCGAAAGGTTTATCTAAGCTGTTTCAAAAAATGGGGATTGATTGGCAGAATTTAAGAGGAAGACGACAATTTAAGGAAGAAACGAATATTTATCGGATCAGACAATGCTATGATACGCTCTTATTATCTAACCAGAATTTTGAAGAAGAAGGGTTTATTCAAGAGAGAGCTTTAGCGATAATTTTGTACTTTTCTGGCTTATCTTTCAGAGATGCGAGCAGGCTTTTAAAAGCTACGGGATTCAAAACCTCTTGCGAAGCAGTTGAAAGAAGAGGAGGAGTGTAGTGATAAAGGTATAGAGGAGTGTTGTCGAGAGGAGAATTGAAGTACGAGATAAGAACGAGAGGAAAGAAAAATGCTGTAGAATCCCGGATTCTTTCGTTCATAGCACTGTGCAATTTGAAGAGGTGTTTAACATGTGATGAAATTTAAGTTGTCATCTTCCCGCTTTCTAAACCAAAAACTATTTAAATACCCCTCTCGAAGGAAAAGGCAATGCAAACAAAGTTGAGTTTGCCATCTATTGTAGTAGTATGCTGATTTTTCTCAGGTAGTTGTGGGTGGTTTTTATGAGGGCTGCCGACGCTATTGTCAAAGCCTTGGAGAAGGAAGGTGTGAAGCACATTTTCGGAATACCCGGAGGAGCGATAATCGAAGTGTACGATGCTCTTTTCGATTCGGAGATCATGCACGTGCTCACGAGGCATGAGCAGGCTGCGGTGCATGCAGCTGACGGCTATGCGAGAGCTACTGGAAGAGTTGGTGTTGCATTCGCCACCTCCGGACCGGGAGCAACCAACACTGTGACTGGCATAGCGACAGCCTACATGGATTCGTCACCAGTCATAGTCATGACCGGACAAGTGCCAAGGAGCTTGATCGGCAACGACGCTTTTCAGGAGGCAGACATAACCGGAATAACCATGCCAATCACGAAGCACAACTACCTCGTTACCGACGAAAAAGAACTTCTCAGAATAATTAAGGAGGCTTTTCACATAGCAAAAACAGGAAGGCCAGGACCGGTTTTAATAGATCTTCCGAAGGATGTTACAATAGCGGATATAGAGTTCGACTACCCGGAGAAAGTTGAGCTTCCCGGATACAAGCCGAAATATGCTGGACATCCGAGGCAGATAAAGAGAGCTGCTGAACTGATAATGAAGGCTGAGCGACCGATAATTTTAGCCGGAGGTGGAGTGATTCATTCCAACGCTTCCGAAGAGTTGGTCAAGCTTGCCGAAACAATTCCGGCTTTCGTCGTCACGAGTTTGATGGGGAAGGGTGCAATTCCCGAAACTCATCCTCTGAGTTTGGGATTTATAGGAATGCATGGAGCTAAGTATGCTAACTACGCAATTCAGGAGTCAGATCTGATAATTGCTGTGGGAGTGAGATTCTCCGACAGAACCACAGGAAAAGTTAGCAGCTTCGCTCCTAATGCCAAGATAATCCACATAGACATTGATCCGGCTGAGATCGGAAAGAACGTTAGGGTCGATGTTCCTATAGTTGGAGACGCAAAGCTCGTTTTGAGGGAACTAATAAAGCACATTCAGTACAAAAGAAGGAAGGAGTGGGAAGACAAAGTGAACGAGTGGAGGAGAAAGTACCCGCTGAGATATAAGAGAGACGGAAAGCTCAAGCCCCAGTATGTGATAGAAAAACTTTACGAATTGGCTCCTGATGCGATAGTCACGACTGAAGTCGGACAAAACCAGATGTGGGCTGCTCAGTACTTTAAAGTTAAGTATCCGAGGCAGTTCATAACTTCCGGCGGACTTGGGACGATGGGATTCGGTTTTCCGGCTGCAATAGGGGTTAAAACCGCTTTTCCGGACAAAACCGTCGTCGATATTGCCGGAGACGGAAGCTTTCTTATGAACATTCAGGAGCTCGCCACCTGCGTCGATTACGGAATCGACGTGAAGGTATTCATACTGAACAACGCGTTCCTCGGAATGGTGAGACAGTGGCAGCAGCTGTTCTACGATGAGAGGTATTCGCAGACGTGTCTGCTCTGCAAGGAGATGAGCTTCGAAAAGATAGCTGAAGGATTTGGGGCTGTGGGAATAACAGTTGAAAGAGAAAGCGAGGTTGAAGACGCTATCAAAGAAGCTTTGAGCATCGACGCCCCGGTTGTTGTCGACTTCAGAGTTGACAGGCTCGAAAACGTTTATCCGATGGTTCCCGCTGGAGCGGCTTTAAACGAGATCATTGACGAGGAGGTGTAGCCATGAGGCACACTCTTGCTGCTTTAGTTGAAAACAAGCCGGGAGTTCTGGCTAAGGTTGCGGGATTGTTCAGGAGGAGAGGTTTTAACATAGAAAGCCTGGCTGTGGGAATTACTGAGAAGCCTCAGATTTCAAGGATGACGATAGTCGTTGACGGTGATGATAAGACGATAGAGCAGGTTACGAAGCAGTTAAACAAGCTGATAGAGGTTTTGAAGGTAAGCGATGTTACAAAGAATGCCGTTGAAAGGGAGCTCGCTTTAATTAAGGTTAACGCTACTCCCCAAACAAGGGGAGAGATAATTGAGATAGCGAACATCTTCAGAGGTAGAATAGTTGATGTAGCAAGGGACAGCTTTATAATAGAAATTACCGGGGATGAAGAGAAGATAAACGCTTTCATTGATTTAATGAGGCAGTACGGGATAAAAGAAGTAGCAAGGACCGGAAAAATAGCGATGCAAAGGGGAAGCAAAGCTCTCGAATGACAGAATTCAACCCATTTTTAAAGAGCTGGAAGAAAGGCTTAAAGAGGGTTGCGATAGTCTATCCGAACAGATACGTCGGCGGAATTTCGAGTTTAGCCGTTCAAAGGCTATATTACGAAATAAATTCCTCCGAAAATTTTATTGCAGAGAGATTTTTCACAGACGTTTTCGAGGGATTAAGGAGTGTGGAAAGTGGAAGCGAACTGAAAAGCTTCGACGTAGCTTTGTTTACACTGCAGTATGAGGAGGATTACTTCAACGCCATTCAGATAATAAAGAGAAGCAAATTCTCCGGTGTGAAAATAGCCGGAGGGCCGTGCGTTACGGAAAATCCAAAGCCTATAGCGAAGTTCTTCGATGGTCTCTTTGTAGGAGAGGCTGACAACCTTGTTTTGGATATCATCGAGGGAAAGCTCGAATTGTACCCGAGAAACCGGAAAAGGTTCCTCTGGAGAGAGCTTCCAGAGCATCAGAAAATGCAAGTTATCGGTGAAGGAGCCTACGGCAGAGCTCTGCACATAGAAATAGGAAGAGGTTGCCCGAGAGCTTGCAGGTTTTGCATAGTGAGACAGCTTTACTCTCCGGCAAGATGGAGGAAGGTAGAGGAGATTTTGGAAGTTGCTGAAGAGAACAGAAAAATCGCAGACAAAGTCGCTCTAATAGCCCCCTCTCCTTCGGATCATCCAAAATTTGATGAGATAATTGCGGAGCTTTATTCATTGGGTTATCAGATATCCCCCTCCTCTCTTAGAGCCGACAGAATAAGCGAGGAAACTCTCAGAATGCTTGTAAAAAGCGGACTGAGAAGTTTAACCTTCGCTCCAGAAACGAGCGAAAGGCTTAGGGAAATCATAAAGAAAGATATTAGCGATGAAGACATAATCTCCGCCGCAAAATTGGCGAAAGATGCTGGAATTGAAAAGGTGAAGCTCTACTTCATGATAGGTTTGCCGGGGGAAAAGCTCGAAGATCTTGAAGAGATCGTTTCCCTCGTAGAGAGAGTAAGAAGCATGAATTTGAAAGTGTCTGTTTCAGTCAATCCTCTCGTTCCAAAGCCCCACACTCCATTTCAGTGGCTTCCCTACGGAGGAGAAATAGGGAGAGATGTCAAGGAAAACATAAAATCTCTTGAGGAGAAAGCGAGGTTCCTTGAGAAAATGAGAAGGTTTGCAGAAGTTAACATAGAGGGTGTAAGAAAATTTGCAATTCAAACGGTGTTATCAAGAGGAGACGAAAAAGTTTCGAAGTTCATAGAGCTTAAACCTAACTTTAACTTGATTTTCAAGCTCAAGCTTGATAAATTCTTAGAAGCTTTCGAAGTTGATGAAGAGTTGCCTTGGGACGATTTGGAAGTAGGTTACAAGAAGGAGAGACTTAAGAGGGAGTACGAAAGAGTTTTAGCTGAGATCTCCGCATGAGCAAAAAATTTCGTGTAAAACCCCAAAAACCTCGTCAAATCCTCTCCTGTCCTTGCTCGAAATTCTGACGATCCTCTGAGGAAGGGTGGTCACATCCACAAACCTCAAAAAGTTCTCAAGTACTTCAGCAACCATTCCTTCGCTTTCGGAAATTCTTCTCTTAACGTCCATCAAACTTAAGGCTTTGCAAAGATCGGATTTCGTGAAAATCGTGACGAAGGGAATCGAAAACCTCAGCGTGACAACAACAGCCTGAGCAACACAAGCAGCGAATTTCTCATGGCTCGTTGCCAGACACGAATCTATCAAAAATAATCCGATCGTAAAGCCTTTTAATTTTTCCACAAGCCTCTCTCCAAAGTCCGTGTACAGAAAAAGCTCCATCTGTCCGGGAGTGTCATATATCACGTATTCTCCTTCAACTACCAATTCGTCTAAAATTTCCAACGACATCTCCATCGATTTAATCAGCGCCCCATTAATCCCGAGCTTGAATTTTCTCATAACCTCTTCAGTTTTAACAAAATCCCTCAAATTTCCGTCAGCTTCGTAGATAGGATCGGTAGCTGGATCGAGGTTGACGACTTTAACATCGTACTCGCTTTCTTTTAAATAGGCGGAAAATTCTTTAGCAAACGTCGATTTTCCGCTTCCAGCAGGACCTACGAGAATAACATTCATACTCCAGCTTATTGAGCTTAGCTCAAAATCTTTTCGACAATTCTGCTGCCTATGAGTCTCTCAGCTATCTTCCTCTTCTGAACCAAATCTTCAAGGTTCTTAATTCCAGCGTTGTAGAGTTTTCTCGCCCTCTTCCTACCAACGTTTTTTAGCTTTACGAGCTCGAGCAGCTCCTCCTTAACTCCGTACTTCAACCTCATCTCAAGCTTTAAAGCCTTAGATGCCAAAGTATGAGACATATGCTCGGCTATTCTCCTCAAAGAGTGCATTAGCCACTCAGCAGTCTCAACGATCCTCCTCAAATCCCCCGGAGCTATTCCGTACTTTTCGCAAATCAAATCCTCGTCTCTCTCGTTTATCCAGTCGTAAAGGCATAAAGCAGTTTTAAACTCCTTCAGAAAGAAATCATAATCTGCCGAGTAAACTGAAGGGTAGTAAGTCAGTTCTTCTCTTAAATTCTCAAGCTCGTTCTCTATCCAGCTGTC
>NZ_WANY01000106.1:0-3044 GCF_015521575.1 Ferroglobus sp. | reverse complement strand
ATCCCGTGCACCCTCTGCTTGCGCACACTTTATCTGAAGTTATTACGCACATTCCCGCATTTTTGTAATCGGGGAGGAAGTACTCGCAATCTCCGCACTTCATATCATCTGAAGTATCTCAGATCCTCATCTCCCTTGTATTGCTGAACCGCAGCTTCCTGCATCTCTTTTATCTGGGCTATGAGCTTCTCCATCTCTTTTGCCCTTTCCTCAAGGTCCTCTATGCTGACCTCTATTTTCAGCATCTTCATCAGAACTTCCAACACAGCCTTAGCGCTTTTTGGATCTACCATGTATCCAGAGGTGACGCCCATTAGGCAAGCCGCCTCAATTCCTTCGAGCATTGCAGCTCCGAGCAGAAGACCTGAAGCTCCTATTATCCCTCCAGCTGGCTCACCCTCTTCTATTTTCACCCCGTAGCTTTTCAGCTCCTCTATCAGCTCTTTTCTGTTTGCGGCTCCTATAACGTACGGCTCTTCAACAAGCCTCCCAACTCCGTAGCCACCAAGAGTTAGAATTCTCTTCACTCCGAACATCTTAGCAATTTTCATGTAAGCGTTGACGAGTTCGTAGTGACCTTCGTTGCTTATGCTCTGAAAATCTCCTACGAGAATGAGTAAGTCCCTCTCTCCTTTATATGCGTAAATTTCGTTCTTCGGCAGTCTTATTGTCCCGTCCTCGTTCACTATCACCTGTGGCGGAAAGTAGTGGGAGTAAATCTCAGCGACCTTAACAACATCAAGCACCTTAACGAGGTGATCTGCCACAAGTTTCCCGACATGCCCGATCCCCGGCAAACCTTCCACGAGTACTGGATCTCTGAGCTGGAGTTCTTCTGGTTTTTTCAAAATCCTTATGTCGACTCTCTCAATCATGTTCGCACCTCCTTATGAAAAATCCAATTTTCTTTCTAAGCTCTCTCCTATACTTTCCGTACGGGTCTTCTGGAGAGAATCGTGGCGGAATTGCCATGATCGTTTTTCCGCCACACTTCGGACAAATTTCCTTTAAAGTGTACCTTCCACATTCACAGCATTTCCTTATCAGCGATTTCATACAGCTTCTCTCACGAATTTAGCTTCTCCACCAAGGGATTTCATCGTTTTTACAACCTTGTCAACTACCTTCTTCAACACGTTTTCGGCAGTTTTGTAATCTTCGCTTTCAATAATGACTCTGTATCTTGGCGCGCCGACGTATTCGATTTTCACCTCTGCTCCATTTTTTACGTTCATTCCAGCCATCAGTGCCTTCTTTATTCTCTCCACCCCGTCTGGCTTGAAGCACGTTAACTCAAAGTAGCCTCTAACCTTAACCTTTGGAGGTTTTATGCTCTCTCTTGCAATCTCTCCGATCGCTTTTGCAAGCTTTTCTCCCGTTATCGGAATCAAAACTTCGTAACCTTCATAAGCTGCCTCCTCAAAAGCGTTGTATATGGAATCGTACGTCTTTATAAGCTTCTTTCCGATTTTTATCAGCTCATCTTTGCTCATTCCTACAGAATTTCCGGCAATCTCCAGCCACTTGAAAGCTCTCATTTCACTTTTCCACTGCTGGAGTTTCTCTTTTCTTTGCCTCTCGGTTACATCCTTAATGCTTAGGTCTATGTGCCCTCTCTTCTTGTCGACATTCAGAACCTTGCAAACGACCTTCTGCCCCTTTTTAACGTAATCTCTTATGTCCTTAACCCACCCGGAAGCCACTTCACTTATGTGAACCATTCCCTCCTTGTTTTCGTACTCATCGAGTGAGACGAAAGCACCGAAATCGAGAACTCTCGTTACTGTTCCGATAACAATTTCACCTTTAGACGGATAACCATCTCGCTTGACTATGAACTTCTCGCTCATTGAATCCCCTTTAATTTCGGGGAATTTAAAATTTTGGAATGATCTCTAAATTCTGAAAATTTTTATTTTTGGTTGAGATAATTTGTGTCCGAGCTTCTTTAACCAAAACCTTTATATAGAACTACCAATCCACTAAACTCTCGAGGTGGTACTGGATGGCGACGTTGCAAGGCACTCCGATACTGATTTTGAAGGAGGGGACGCAGAGGACCGTTGGAAGGGATGCGCAGAGGATGAACATAATGGCTGCGAGAGTTATTGCTGAAGCTGTCAGGAGCACTCTTGGGCCGAGGGGAATGGACAAGATGCTTGTGGACAGTCTTGGTGATGTTGTGATTACGAACGATGGTGTTACGATTCTCAAGGAGATGGATGTTGAGCATCCGGCTGCTAAGATGGTGATTGAAGTAGCTAAGACTCAGGAGAATGAAGTAGGAGACGGAACGACCACAGCAGTTGTTATCGCCGGAGAGCTGTTAAAGAAGGCTGAAGAATTGCTTGAGGCTGACATACACCCGACTGTAATAGCTAAAGGTTACAGATTGGCTGCAGAAAAAGCTATGGAAATCCTCGACAGCATAGCCATAGAAGTAAACAGAGACGACGATGAGCTGCTGAAGAAAATAGCAGCCACCGCTATAACTGGAAAGCACGCTGAATACGCCGTTGATCACTTGGCTAAGCTTGTGGTTGATGCTGTAAAGAAGGTTGCCGAGGAAGTTAACGGACAGATTAAGATCGACGAGGATAACATCAAACTCGAAAAGAGGCAGGGAGGTGGAGTTGAAGACACAGAACTCGTTGACGGAATCGTCATCGACAAGGAAGTCGTTCACCCAGGAATGCCGAAGAGGGTGAAGAATGCTAAGATCGCCGTGCTGAAAGCTGCTTTGGAGGTTAAGGAGACTGAAACTGATGCTGAGATAAACATCACCGATCCGGACATGCTTCAGAGGTTTATAGAGCAGGAGGAGAAGATGATAAAGGAGATGGTTAACAAGATCGTCGAGGCAGGAGCAAATGTGGTGTTCTGCCAGAAGGGAATCGACGACTTGGCTCAGTATTACCTTGCTAAAGCCGGAGTTCTTGCGGTGAGGAGAGTAAAGCAGAGCGACATCGAAAAGATTTCGAAGGCTACCGGAGCGAGGATCATAACCGATCTTAGGGACATCAAGCCAGAAGACCTCGGAGAGG
>NZ_WANY01000105.1:0-5447 GCF_015521575.1 Ferroglobus sp. | reverse complement strand
ATCGGCAGCAGCTTCCAAGCTGTCAGCAAACCCAAGACAACCGTAGCGATGTAGTGGATTTTGATCCAGAGTGGAAGCTCCCAGAAAGAAATTTGAATCTCGTCGAGATCGTCTTCTTCGAGAATCTTCTTCAGTTCTTCGTCGCTTATGTTTACGGGCTCATCTTCAAATGCCGATACGACTGACGTCGTAAGGACGAGAATTGCCAACGAAACAAAAAACGGAATTTTAGCGTTCATAAACAGCGAAGGAGTAGGATTGAATTCCAATAACCTCTTCACCGTAAACCCTGAAGAACCAGTAGCCAGCCTTTGCGTTTTTAATTCTTACCATTATCCGTCCGTCGAGTTTACCGTCGTAGCTTTGGTTTACTCAATGGTATTTTGTGAAAAAGAAAAGTTTATATATTTCACCTTTCTCCTGAAATTATGCGTAAAGTCTTCGTGCTTCTTATAGCCCTCGTTCTTCTTGCTGGCTGCACTCAGATGAGTGCGGAAGAGATAGCGAAGAAGATGGAGGAGAAATATAACTCCATACAGGACTTTAAAGGGAAAATCCGATATACCATGGTAAGAGAAAACGGAAACTTCACGATGGAGTACGAATACGTCTTCAAGAAGCCCAACAAGATGTGGATACGAAACGAAGAGATGGGAATGCTGATAGTCTCGAACGGAGAGAAGATGTGGTCGTACAACGAGAAAAAGAATGAAGTTTTCGTAACGAACGTTAGCGGCACGTCTTTCAACCCGGACTACGGAAGGCTCGTGAGGAACATGCTTGAGGTGTACGATGTGAAACTTCTGGGAACTGAAAAAGTTGCCGGGAGGGACTGCTTCATCATCGAGCTCAAGTCGAAGAAAGGTAACGAGAGAGCCAAGATGTGGGTTGATGCGGAGTTTTGGTATCCGCTAAGAATAGAGAGGGAGAGCTACGGAATTAAAACGATTATGGAATACAGCGATGTTGAATTTAACACCGGGGTGAGCGACGACCTCTTCGAGTTCAGGATTCCCGAAGGGGCGAAGATCAAGACGGAAAAGGATCTCGGAATCCAGAGGTTCAAGAGCGTTGAAGAGGCTAAAAAACACGTTAACTTCACGGTATTCGTGCCCGAATACACGGCAGGCTACGAGCTTAAGGAAGTTCAAGTAATAGGTGAAATCGTCTCCATCACCTACGAGAAAGAGGGCAGAGTCTTGACGATCATGGAGGGTCCTGGAGATGAGATGCCAAAGCTCCCCAACAGCGAAAAGGTGAAGATCGGAGAGAGCGAGGGAATCTACGCTGAGCTCTACGGCAGCAAAGTATTTGCTTTCAGGAAGGGTAATGTGGTAATCATGTTGTCAGGACAGCTCGAAAAGGAGGAGCTCGTGAGGATTGCCGAATCGATGAAGTCGTGAGCATTGTAAATCTCCCGCTCTACAAGGTATTTACCTTCTTTTAACAGAGGTGTCGTGGAATGCCCGAATTTCAGAGGCGGAGATTGATGGATGCTCTGCTAATTTATGCCATGGTATTTCTTGCAATTTTAGTAATAGACTCGTCAAATTTCAGCGCTGAGGCAAAAATCATCATCGGTCTGGCTGTTGCAGGATTCTTCCTGCTTCTGGAGTTCAGAGTTGTGAGGAGAATGTCGGATACGGAGAAGAACATCTTCGGACTTGTCACAACATCCGTTCTTGCGGCGACAAGCATTTATAACGACATCAGGAAAGGATGGATAAGCTTTTTCAGCTACTTCTTTGCAGCTCTCGTAGTATTTGGAATAGCTTGGACGATGTATTCAGCCAGACAGGTGAAGAGATGTGGTTGAAGGACTCATATTCTTCCTCGTCGTGGTTTTTCTCATACCCTCTCTCCTCCTCACGCTCTACGCCCTCGCCGTTTACAGAATTCTCAGCAAACTTAAAATCATCAGCAGAATTGCAATCATACTCGCAACTGCAGCCTTTCTGTCAGCAATAACGACTTTCATGCCAAAGCTCCCTGTTGAATATTCATCCATGCTCGGCACGACACTCATGATTATTCTTGCAACCCAAATAGCCCTCGGCATGACAATTTCAATTACCCCGTTTGAAAGGGAAACGACGGAAAAGCAGAGAACGTACATGTTCTTGTCTTTCTCGGTAATTCTCGCCGTCGTTTTCCTGTGGAGCTTCTCTTCGGTTATGAGCACTCCATCTCATGCGATGGACTTTCTGCACCTCGTTGATTACAGAAGTGTCCTGAAGCTCGGTAGGTTCGCGTTCCTCTTCTTCTCAACCTTCCTGGTATTCATCGAATCTGCAATTCTTTCCCTTGCCCACTTTTTTCTATGCTTTGTGGTCGTAAAAATTCTGAAAAGCTGAGGAGAAATACTGATCTAAAGTGTAAAACGTTTTAGAGAGAATTGCGTTCTCAACAACTGTTTAAACCTTATCTTCTCCAAGTTTCGGAACTTTTCCATCTCTCTTCGGCTTAAAATTGCTGAACTTGGCTGGAAAACCAACTACTCTGTAGGTTCTATCATATTTAGCTTCGCAAATTATCTCTCTATTTCCTGGTAATTCTTTTACTGCTGCAAAAGGTACGTTCTCAAGCATCTTTTCGAGCTCCTCGACCTTTTTGTTTCCGATTTTTTCTGCAATTCTTCCCCTTACCTCTTCAGCTCTTTCCAATCTCTCGTCAAAGGAAACATCTCCGTATTCCAATCCAAGCCTCTCGCAGAACTCCTTCCAAAAATGTGGTTCATCCAAAATGCCTACGGAAACAAAACCGTCCTTAGCCTCATAAATGTCATACCCGGGATTTGCTACGAAATCCTCTGCGACATCCATTCCATTGAGCAACCTTGCTGAATGCAGGGGAATTGCTGCTAAAGCAGAATCGAGCATGCTGAGATCTATGTAACACCCTTCGCCGGTCTTAATTTTCCTAACGTAAGCTGCCAAAATTGAGATTACGGCAAAAACAGCTGAGGCGAAATCCGAAAGTTGGACGTTGGGATCTATCGGCTTTTCAAATTTCTTTCCGGCTATAAAGCATATTCCGGTCAAACTTAGAACATTTATATCATGAACAGGCTTACTGACTTCTTGACCCAAGCCGGAGATCGAGCAGTAAATTATTCCCGAATTGATTTCTCTCACGCTCTCGTAATCAACCCCAAGCTTCTTAGCAATTCCCGGGCGAAAGCCTTCCACGATGACGTCGGATTTCTTAACGAGCTCGTAGAACCTTTCGAGATCCTCTTTCTCTTTTAAATTTAGAACTACGCTCTTCTTATTTCTGTTTAATGCTGCGAAAATCTCGCTTCTATACCTCATGGGATCTCCGGAAGGTGGTTCGATTTTAACAACCTCAGCTCCGAGTTCAGCAAGAATCTGCGTGCAGTAAGGACCGGGATAGAAATAGGCGAGCTCGATAACTTTCATTCCCTCAAGCATAAAAGAGGAGTTGGGGAGGGAATTATAAACTCTGCGAAATTTCCTTCAAAAATTCATCCGAAGACATTACCTCAAGTCCTATAAGCTTGTAATTTTCCACGATGAAGTTGTGCAATTCCCTTCTATTTGAAGCGCAGCAGTCTTTCAGAATAATCGCTTCGAAGTTGTTGCTTATGGCATCTAAAGCAGTTGCCAAGACGCAGACGTGAGTGTTCACTCCAGCTATTGCCACTTTCTCAACTCCGTACTCCCGCAAAATCAAATCCAGATCCGTTCTGAAGAAAGCGCTGAACCTCTTCTTCTCCAAGACGATGTCTCCCTTTTCGGGTTTCAGCTCATCTATTACCTCCACCTCTTCCGTTCCCCTTAAAGCATGTTTCTTCATGAATCTGAAAAGCCAGTCATTTTCTGTGTAGCTATCGTTGGCATAAACGACGAGATTTCCGCTCTCTCTAACTTTTTCGGCAACTTTTTTGATGTTGGGAATTATCGCAAGTTGGTCTTCGTTAAAAAAAGGGAGATTTCCTTTGATCATGTCGACTATTATCAATGCGATCATTACACCTTCCTCTTGTCGATGACTCTCTTCGCCTTTCCTTCGAACCTTGGCAGAGTTTCCGGCTCTACCACTTCAACCTTCGGCGTGACGTTGAGGTAGCTTTTGAGCGTCTCAGTCACCTTTTTCTGGACAGCCTCGTAGCTAACCTTGTCCTTGTACTCGGGATTTATTTCCACGAGAACCGTCATAACATCAAGCCCTGCTTCGTCCCTCTCAAGGACGATCTGGTAGTGCTCGCTCACTTCCTTCACTTGCATTAGCGCATACTCAACCTGGCTCGGGAAGACGTTCACTCCCCTCACTATGAACATGTCGTCCGCTCTTCCAACAATCCTCTCTATCCTCGGATGCCACCTTCCGCAGTTGCACTTCTCCTCAATTATCGCTGTGATGTCTCCGGTCCTCCACCTTATCATCGGTAAAGCTTCTTTCCCTAAGACTGTCACAACCAGTTCTCCCTTCTCCCCTTCCCCAAGCCTTTCGCCAGTTTCCGGATCGATTACTTCTATTATGAATATGTCGCTCCAGAAGTGAATTCCCGCTTTTTCGTGGCACTCCGTCACAACCGGCCCGCTTATCTCGGAAGTGCCATAGACGTTGATCGCATCTATGCCCGTCTTCTCTTCAATTCTCTTTCTCGTTTCCTCACTCCAGGGTTCAGCTCCGAAGAAGCCCATCCTAAGTTTAGTGTCATTTTGCAAGCTTACACCCATCTTCTCAGCGTATTCTGCAAGATAAATCATGTAGCTTGGAGTACAACAGATCACAGTCGTGCCGAGATCCCTCATCAGCTCTATCTGCCTTTGAGTGTTCCCCGACGATGCGGGAATTACAGTCGCTCCAATTTTTTCCGCAGCATAGTGGAATCCCAGTCCGCCGGTAAACAATCCGTAACCGTAGGCGTTCTGAACGATATCTTCCTTCCTGACTCCCGCAGCGTAAAGCCCTCTCGCCAAGCTTTCTGTCCAAAGCTCCAGGTCGGAGTAAGTGTAACCAGTCACAGTAGGTTTTCCGGTTGTACCGCTCGAAGCGTGTATTCTAACCACATCTTTCAAAGGAACGGCAAACATGCCGTAGGGGTAGTTGTCCCTCAAATCCTGCTTCTTGACGAAAGGCAGCTTTTCGAGGTCCTCCAAACTCTTTATGTCATCCGGTTTCACTCCGGCTTGGTCGTACAGTTTTCGATAAAACTCGGAGTATCGGTAGGCAAACTCCACAGTCTGCCTCAACTTCCTCTCCTGCAATTCTTTAAGCTCACTCTTACTCATTTTTTCGACAACGGGATTCCAGTACAACTTTCCACCCCCAATTATTTATCGTTAGAATTACATTGTAAGATCTATAAATAACTTACTGTGTATGTTGTAAAATATCGGAGCGTTTATGTTAAATGCTGTAAACTCACTTCCTGATGCTGAAGAAACCCCACCTGAACACCACACTATCCGGCAGATTCT
>NZ_WANY01000104.1:0-10074 GCF_015521575.1 Ferroglobus sp. | reverse complement strand
GTTACAGGGCGAGCGTCAGGATAGTCGTCGACGGAAGGATAGGGTTCGTGGGCTTCGGGAGGGATATAATCGATGTGACAGTATTTTAAGCTTCGAAAAATCCGATTTTTAGAGCGGCTAAATACGTCGCTCCACGAATTAGAAGACCCGCAAACTTTACCTTTTCAGAATATTTTTCAACCGAATTTTGATGAGGCAGAAAGAATTGATGGAGGAATTTGAGTTGTTTGAGAGAGTGTTCCGCCTCTCTTTCGTTTATTATGTTTAGTTCTCCGAGTATCTTTTTGTCGGTATCTTCGTCGATTAACTTTGTATATCTTTTGAGATGTTTGCTACCGGGAATGTGCCCGCTTCTTCTACTGAGTTGCTGTTCCGTGAGTAACGTGGACCATAGTGTAATCCCGGTATGGCGTAGTTTGTAAGGGCTGAATCTCTTTCTCTTCTGTATTCCAGCCCTCTTGAAGAGCTTGTCGAGGATTCTGTTGTAGGCGTTGTTGTCTATCGGTTTTACTATTCCTTTTCTGAAAGCGTTTAGATCCAACCACATAGGTGCTTCTGGGTCATTTTTTAGCGGATGCACGTTTAGCCATCTAGAAACGTATGGTAGCGAGAAGCTGAGGTGTGGTGATCTGCGGAAAGTCTTGCTTCTTCTCAGTTCCACTCTTATTCCCCACGAGTCTCTGACGAAGTCTCCTACGGTGAGGGTCAAAATTTCCTCAGGTCTACATGCTAAATCCAAATGGCACATTATCAAAGCGGGGTCTCTCTCGTTCATTGCAACGCTTACCAATTTCAAAACCTCATCCACGGTCAGCAAGTCATCTCTTGTTAAGTCGTTGTCTGTGGGCTCTTTTCGTTTAATCTTCTCTGCGAGATCTTCTTTTCCAAGGAATTTAAGGAAGTACTTCAGTGCTTTTTTATATTCGTTAATCGTACTCAGCTTAGCTCCCGAAAGTTCGAGATTTGCAAGAATTTCGTCGAGACTTTCGTCGTCTATTTCGTCGAGTTCTACGCTGTGGTTCTCGCAAAGCAGTCTTAACGATTGAATTTCTCTGTGCACTCTCGCTGCGCTTACACCATTTGCAAGCCTGTGATTTTTGTATTTTATTATCAGCTTTTTGTTTTTGTTGGAAATCTTGCTTTTCTTCAGTTTTTCTATTTCCCTCAAAAGCCTGCTTTCGTAATCTATGCTTCTCCATTTATCCATGTCGACCTTTGCCTTCACGTCGTATATTTTGTTAGAAGAGCTATTTAAAAAAACAAACTTTGTTTCCGTGCGTTTGAATTTGTTATTCACGCCCGGGTCGGGATTTGAACCCGAGGCGCGGGCTCGACAGGCCCGCATGTTAGGCCTGGCTACACCACCCGGGCTGCTGGAAAGCTTTAAAACATATGTGTTTTTAAGGGTTGTGGTTAGAGGGAGTGCAGATTTTCTACTACAGCTTCTGCGAACTCTCTTGTCCCAACGAGCTTTCCGCCCACATGCCGGTGGATGTCGTAGGTGACTATCCCTTGAGATATTGTCATTTCAAGGGCTTTTTTAATGAGCTCGGAAGCCTTCTTCCAGCCGATGTATTCGAACATTAATGCTCCGCTCAAAATTTCAGCTGTCGGATTTACTTTGTTCTGTCCTGCATATTTCGGAGCTGAGCCGTGAACGGGCTCAAATACTCCCATTCCGTCTCCTATGTTGCTTCCCGGAGCTATTCCGAGTCCTCCAACTAAAGCTGCTGCAGCGTCGCTCATGTAGTCGCCGTTCAGATTTGGCATAGCAAGTACGTCATACTCTGCCGTTCTCGTAAGAATCTGCTGGAACATGTTGTCCGCTATTCTGTCATTTATCAGAATCTTCTCTTTCGGTAGTTCTCCGTTGTAGTTGTTCCATAGTTCTTCTTCTGTAATAACTCTATCTCCGAACTCTTCTTTAGCCACCTCGTATCCCCAGTCCCTAAAAGCTCCTTCGGTGTACTTCATTATGTTCCCTTTGTGAACGAGGGTAACGCTCCTTCTGTTGTTTTCAATCGCATATTTTATAGCCAACCTCACGAGCCTCTTCGTGGCGAACTCGCTTATCGGCTTCAAGCCAATGCCCGAATCCTCTCTTATGTGAATGCCGAATTCCTCAGCCAAAAACTTTATCACTTTTTTCGCCTCTTCACTTCCTTTGGGCCACTCTATTCCCGCGTAAACGTCTTCCGTGTTCTCTCTGAATATCACTAAGTCTACGACTTCTGGATTTTTCAGCGGACTTGGAACACCTTTGATGTAAAACACAGGCCTTACATTCGCGTAGAGATCCAAAGTCTGCCTTATCGTAACGTTCAGACTTCTATAGCCACCTCCAACCGGAGTTGTTAGAGGACCTTTTAAAGCGACTCTGAATTCCCTTATCGCATTTAGTGTGTCTTCCGGCAGATGAGTCCCGTAAAGTTTGTAAGCATCCTCCCCGGCGTAAACTTTAAACCACACGACTTCTTTTCCAATTTTCTCCGCAGCAGCATCTAAAACTTTTAACGCAGCCGGAACGACATCTTTTCCAATCCCGTCTCCCTCGAAGTAGGGTATTATCGGATTATCGGGAACTATGAGCTTTCCATCTTTATACTCTATTCTTTCCCCCTCTTCTGGCGGCTTTACTTTTTCGTATTTCATGCTCCGGCAAACTGTCCCAAGAATTAAAAAGGTTGCGAGTTTCCTTGATAAAAGTTTTAAATTCAACAATTTCCACTTTCAAAAGATGGACTACAGGACAGCGTGCATAGAAATAGCTAAGGAAATTCTGAGAAGGGGAGTGGAGGATAAAAAGGTAATCGGTAGAATAAAGAGGGAATTTGCGAAGAAATTTAAACTCGATAAGTTCCCGAGTGATGCGGACATCTTAAAATTCGCTGAGAATTTGGAAGGATACGAAAAGCTTAGGAGAATTCTGAAAGTCAAGCCGATCAGAACTCTGAGCGGAGTGGCAGTGGTTAGTGTCATGAGTTCTCCAGCCAAATGTCCCCACGGCAAATGCGTTCCTTGCCCGGGAGGAGTAGAATTCAACACTCCTCAAAGCTACATCGGATTGGAACCAGCAGCTCAGAGAGGAAAGCAATTCAACTACGATCCCTTCAAACAGGTTTCTGCAAGGCTTGGGGAATTGAAAGCTATCGGACATGCGGTAGATAAAGTTGAGGTAATTGTCATGGGAGGAACTTTCATAGCGAGAGATAAGGAATACAGAGATGAATTCATCCTCGGAATATACAGGGCTTTGAACAGTTTCGAAGCAGAATTGGATCTCTCTAAGACGGTTGAAGAAGCTAAACTCAAAAACGAGAGAGCCAAGGCGAGATGCGTCGGAATGACCTTTGAAACCCGCCCGGATTATTCCAAGGAAGAACACATAATCGAGATGCTAAAATACGGGGGAACGAAGGTTGAACTCGGGGTTCAAAGCGTTTACGATGACGTTCTTGAGAAGATAAACAGAGGGCACGGAGTGAAGGAGGTTGTGGAGGCGACGAAGCTTTTGAGGGATTCCGCTTTCAAAGTTGGGTATCACATAATGCCGGGGTTGCCGGGGAGCGGTTTCGAGAGAGATTTAAAGATGTTCAAGATTCTGTTCGAAGACGAGAGGTTCAAGCCGGATTACCTAAAAATATATCCGACTATAGTCGTTAGAGGGACCAAGCTTTACGAGATGTACGAAAGGGGTGAATACGAGCCCTACACGACCGAAGAGGTTGTTGAGCTGATTGCGAGAGCTAAGAGGTACATTCCCGAATACGTGAGGATACAGAGAATTCAGCGTGACATTCCGGTTAACGCTGCTATAGGAATAGATAAGGGGAACATAAGACAGCTCGTCCACGAGAGGTTGAAAGAGCTGGGATACTCGTGTAAGTGCATTAGGTGTAGGGAAGCCGGGTTGAAGCTTAAAAAGTTTGAAGAAAAAGATTTCGAGCTTGTAGTGAGGAAATACAGAGCCTCATCTGGAGAGGAATTCTTCATCTCCTACGAAATTCCGAGCGAAGATGTATTAATAGGTTTTATAAGGTTGAGATTTCCGGACGAGCCGTTTATAGATGTCCTCAAGGATTGCGCCTTGATAAGAGAGCTGCACGTTTACGGAGAAGCGGTTCCGATAGGAAAGGAAGAAAATGAGGCTTTTCAGCACAAAGGTTTTGGAGAGAAGCTTTTAAAACAGGCTGAGGAAATAGCGAAGGAGCAGTACGACAGAATAGCTGTTATAAGCGGGGTTGGCGTGAGGGAGTATTATAGGAGAAGGGGATATAAAAGGGAGTTTGAGTACATGGTGAAAAAGCTATGAGGATTAAAACGAGGGTTGTGAAAGTAAATCCCGAAAATCTGGAAGAGAACAAGATTGGAATAGCTGCGGAGGTAATCAAAAAAGGAGGATTAGTGGCTTTTCCAACTGAAACAGTCTACGGGCTTGGAGCAGATGCGTTAAACGAAAAAGCTGTTAGGAAAATTTTCGAAGTTAAAGAAAGACCAGCGGATAATCCGTTGATAGTTCACGTTAGCAGTGTTGAGCAAATTTACGAGATTGCTCAACCGAATAAAGTTGCAAAAAAGCTAATTGACGCTTTTTTCCCCGGCCCCTTAACCCTCGTGATGAAGAACAAAAAGGTCCCGGAGATTACTACAGCCGGACTTGACACCGTAGCTATAAGAATGCCCGACCACAAGGTGGCTCTGAAACTTATAGAGTTGAGCGAAACTCCAATTGCCGCTCCTTCAGCAAACAAAAGCGGAAAGCCGAGTCCGACTAAAGCTGAACACGTGTTTGAAGACCTTGGAAATCTCGTGGACGTGATCATAGATGGGGGAGAGACTAAAATAGGCTTGGAATCGACTGTTGTTGACACAACAGTGTATCCTGTAGAGATACTTAGACCGGGAGCGATCACTAAGGAAGAGTTGGAGGAGTACGTTGATGTGAAGTACGCTGAAGACTTCAGTGTGGCTAAAAGTCCGGGAATGAAATACAGACATTACGCCCCGGATGCGGAGACGATAGTTCTCGTTGGAAAGGATTTTTTTAAAAAAGCAATGCAAATTGCCGAAGATTTTGTAAAAAAAGGGTATAGGGTTGGAATTGCTGGTTTGAATTTGGAAGATAAGAGAGACGAGGTTATCTACAAAAATTTAGGGAGAAGTTTGGAGGACATGGCTAAAAATCTCTTCAACGTTCTTAGAGAGCTCGATAAAGAATGCGACGTGATAATCATTCAGGGTGTTGAGGAGAAAGGAATTGGAAAGGCGATAATGAACAGGCTTTACAAAGCCGGGAGGGTTTTCAGAATTTGAGAGCCTAAAGTTTTCTTGCTTGAACTGAGTTGTGTAGTCTTTTTTCTATCCTCTCTCTGAGTAATGTTCGTAATCTTTTGGCATCTTCTCTGATTATGAACTCTACATCTATTTCTTCAAAAAGAGTCCTTTTCGGAATCCTTTCTTCTATAGCTTCTTTTAGTTCGAGATCTATTTCGTAACCAATGCAGTTTCTTCCGAGGTTTATCGCTACTGAGCATGTTGTTCCAGTTCCGAGGAAAGGATCAAGAACCGTCTCTCCGTAATAACTGTAAAGTCGTATTAACCGTTCAACAAGCTCTTCGGGAAAAGCAGCTGTGTACTTGCTCCATTTATTGGAAGGAAGAACGTTTGTAATCTCCCAAACCGAAAGATACCATTTTTCTTTTTGAAATTTATGAATTTCAATTTTACTCATCTCCCTAATTTCGGGGGGAACTCTTTTTCTGTCGAATTCTCCTGGTTTTTTGAAGATAATTATCTCCTCGTATATGTTATCCGGATAATAGTACATCGGATATGGATGTTGAAGAAGGACTCCGCTCCTTCTGCTTATTCTAATGTACCCTTCGGGTTTTTTCCAGATTATTTTTTCTTGATATTCGAACCCTACTTCGTGAACCATAATTTCGATGATATCTGCAACTATAGGGTACAACTTCCCCTCTATCCGCACGTCTTGTGTAACGAAACAGGCAACTCTTCCCGGTTGAAGAACTCTGTAAAGTTCTTTCCCGACGTTCCTGAGCGTGTTTAAGTACTCATCGTAATCTTTGAATAAGTCTGGGAAATCAAAAGGAGCGTTATAGTACGGAGGAGATGTGACGACGAGATGGACGCTGTCGTTTTCCACTTCTTTCATATTCTGGGAATCTCCGAAAATAATTTTGACTTTTGTCATCTCTTCTCTCCCTCTTTAGATCTAACATTCGAGGAGATTATGGATTTTTCCGCCAACCACGCGAGAATTATATTCCTTACGATTTCCGCATCATCGTTTCCCATGATCCCTCTGAATTTTTCTAACAATTTCCACTGATCTTGGGAAAATGTAACTTGCACCCTCTTAACATTTTTGTATCTCATATAACACACCACTAACACTTCTAAGACGCATAACGTTTTAAAAATGTTTTCATAACGACTTTTGTGTGCCAAAAGAAAAACAAGATGAACTGTCTACTACTGAAAAAGAGAAAGTTTTACTCACTCTTGAAGTTTATGGTAAGAACGAATGGCTGAGAAGATGGAAGGATCATATTGCTCTTCCTGAAAACATCAATCCCCAAGAAGATAGGGAAGAATTGCTAAGGTATTCTCTTTTTAGGGCTCTCATAGACCAGCAAGCGAGGGTTGATAGAGTTAGGGAGCTTTGCAAAACAGTAGCAGAAGTTTTTGGTGATGAATTGTATTATGCTCCGTACAAAATTTCCGAAATTGAGTTATTTGACGTTTTTAGAGAAGTTGCTGGAGAGAAAGGCTCGGAACTCTACAGAGTTGGGAAACTTGGTGGAATAAAACCGATATCACTTTTTGCTTACAGATTCAAAGCTTATGAGGGATTTATAAGGTCTTTGGGAGATAACACTCTTCTAATTTCCTTTCAGAAGATTCCCAAAGAGTGCAGTGCAACTGGACTTTTTGAGTTTCTAAGGAAGCACTCCGTACTTGAAGCTGGGTGGGTTGGTAACGATCCCAAAGCCTGTAGGATGTTTGTAGACTGGGTTGTATTCTTCTTTTCTGAAATTTGGGATATTGGAGTGTGTAAGCTGGAGGATACCCTTATGATTGTGGATGGTCATGTAGGGAAAGTATTCTGCAGAACGGGGCTTTTGGGAGAAGTGATTTATGAAAAGAGGAGACCTTTCATAATCGAGGCAAGTAAAATGCGCTCGAAAATCGAAAATCTTGTAAGAGATTACGGAAAAGTGCCATTTTATGTTGACAATGGAGCTTTTTATCTTTTTGAAGACGGTTTTTGTTTAGAGGAGAGTCCAAACTGTCCTGAGTGTTTGCTATCGGCTTACTGTAAAAAATATGTAAAATGGACTGCCTACAAACAATTTAGCCAACAACTTTAATATCCGCAGAGTGTAAAATTGCTGGAAATGAAGGTTTACATCGAAACCTATGGATGCACGATGAATCAGGCTGATTCGGACATCATGCGCGGATTGCTTAGTCGAGAGTATGCTTTTGCTGATTCGGCAGATAATGCAGATGTTGTGATTGTAAACACGTGCGGAGTAATCGGATTCACCGAGAGGAAGATTCTGAGGAGAATTGAGGAGATTAAGAGGATGGGGAAGAAAGTTATCGCCGCTGGCTGTTTGGCGAGGATAGCCAGAAAGAGGCTGGAAATGGCCGACGCTCTTGTAAGTCCCGACAACGTCCACAGAATTGGCGAAGTTGTAAAGGCTGTTTTGAATGGTAAAAGAGTTGAAATAATAAACGTGAGCAAAGTCGATAAGGCTGAAATTAGCGGAGTTAAATGCAGGTTGAACGAGAATGCGATAGCTATAGTATCCATTTCCGAAGGTTGCTTGGGTAATTGCAGCTATTGTGCGACGAAAATAGCAAGGGGAAGGCTGAGGAGCTTTTCAATTGAAAAGATAGTTGAGGAGGTTAAGAGGGTTGTTGAGATGGGTTACAGAGAGATTCAGTTAACTTCCCAAGACACCGGGGCTTACGGGAAGGATAAAGGTTACAGACTTCCGGATTTGCTTGAAAAGATAGCTGAAATCGAAGGGGACTTTAGGGTTAGGGTGGGGATGATGAACCCGCAGCACGCTATGGAAATTCTCGACGATCTCATCGAGGCATTTAAGAGCGAAAAAATCTATAAGTTCCTTCATTTGCCCGTTCAAAGCGGAGACAATAAAATTTTGATGGACATGAGAAGAAATCACACCGTAGAAGACTTTGAGGAAGTGGTTAGAGCTTTCAGAAAGGCTTTCGACGATGTTCTGCTTTCTACGGATGTAATCGTTGGATTTCCGACAGAGAGCGAAGAGAGCTTTGAAAAGACCATTGAGCTTGTAAAGAGGGTAAAGCCGGACATCGTGAACATAACGAGGTTCTCTCCAAGAGAAGGAACTTTGGCGGCGAAGCTCAAAGACATTCCTGACTGGATAAAGAAGGAGAGGAGCAGAAGACTTACGAAGATCTGCGAAGAAATTGGGTTAGAAAACAATTTGAGGTTCGTTGGAAAGAAGATGAGAGTTCTGGTCACGAAAAGAGGTAAAAACGAAACTCTTTTAGCAAGGGCAGACTCCTATCGACCGGTAGTGCTCGGAGAAGGGAGAATTGGAGAGTTTTACAAAGCTAAAGTTGTTGATGCAAAATTTAATTACCTCGTTGGAGAGCTCTGCTCATGAGAATAGGGTTTTTATCCACAGCTTACCACACCTCCCACGTACTTCGCCACTATAACATCATCGAAGCGGAATGGAAGCTTTTTGGGACCGGCGTGGATATAATAAGAGCTTTTGAGAGAAAGGAGATAGATCTGGCTTACGTTGGATTGACCCCGACGATTCTTGGAATCTCAAAGGGGTTGGAAATAGTCTGCGTAGCTGGGGGACATGTTGAGGGAACTGCTGTAGCTGGAAGGAAACTTGAAGGGGCGAGAATTGGAGTTCCGTCGAAGGGAAGCATTCACGACGTGATCTTGAGGGCTACACTCGAAAAGGAGAACATTGAAGCTGAAGTGGTAAATTATCCGTGGGCTGATATGATTCTCGAAGATTACATCGATGGGAAGCTTGATGCGGTTTGCGGCACTCCGAATCTTATCGTTTTGGCAAAAAAACACGGAGCCAAGATATTTTTTCACCCGAAGGAGTTGTTTCCCTTCAATCCGAGTTACGGGATAGTGGTAAGAAAGAGCGCTTTAGAGAGAATAAATCTTGCCGATTTCCTTATCAAACACGAATGGGCTTGCAATTTACTCAAAGAGGCGAGAGGTGTGGTTTCGAAGAGCTTGAGTGAATACTTTAACGGGTTAATTGATCCAAAAACGATGGAGGAGATACTTTCGCTTAGTCCGAAATACTGTTCTTCACTTCCGAGAGAATACATAGATTGCACGATGGAACTGCTTGAGGTTATGAAAAAGCTTGGCTACATTGAAAAAGTACCGAAAGAAAGGGACATCTTCGACACGGAGCTTATAGAAAAACTTCATCCTCAGAAACACCACTACTCGTAAACGTTCTTTAAGTACACTTCCGACTTTTCGAGATCAACCAAAGCGTAATTTCCAGAAGCGGCAGAGCCAGGATTTACGAGTATCGTATTTTTAACTCTTTCCACACCCTTCGCCTCGTGGATGTGACCGCAGAAAACAAATTGGAACTTTTTAACGTGCATGGCTATCGAAGTGGAGCCGGCGTGGATTCCTTCGTAGGTTCTGTCGAGTATTCCGTAGGGTGGGCAGTGAGCGAGCAATATGTCGTTCCCGCTTATGTTAAATCTTTTCAGCACGCTCTCTATGTACTCCTCTGAATACTCCGATGGGGTGTAAAAGGGAGTTCTGTTCGATCCTCCAACTCCGTGGATTAGAAAGCCGTTAAACTCGACGCTTCTTCCGTGGAGAAAAGTTATTACTTCGGAGCTTTCAAGGAGCTTTATAGCTAAGTTATCGTCGCAATTTCCGTGGACAGCGAAGCAAGGAACTTCGTACTCCCTAACAACCCTTTCGAAGGAGAGAACGTCCTCTCCTCTAAAGTCGGTTATGTCACCGCAAACAAAAATAGCTTC
>NZ_WANY01000103.1:0-5328 GCF_015521575.1 Ferroglobus sp. | reverse complement strand
TTTTAGTTGAGAAAGATGGCAAGACCGAGGAAATTGAAGCTGAAGAAATTTTGGTAGCGGTTGGAAGAGCACCGAATTCCGACATTTTAAAGCCCGAGAAAGGAGGTATAGAGACGGAAAGGGGGTGGATAAAAGTTAACGAGTACTTGGAAACTTCCGTGCCCGGAGTTTACGCTTTGGGAGATGCAATAGGAAAGCACATGTTCAAGCACGTGGCGAATTATGAAGCTAAGGTTGTCATATTCAACGCGATTCTTGGAAGGAAGATGAAAGTTAATTATAAGGTTGTCCCTCATGCAGTCTTTACGTATCCAGAGGTGGCAAGCGTTGGTTTGAAGGAGGAAGAAGCTTTGGAAAAGTTCGGCAAGGAAAACGTTTTTGTAGGGTTTTTCAGGCTTGAGGAAACGGGGAAGGGGATAGCGATGGACGAAGAGGGTTTCGTAAAGCTGATCGTCAAGAGAGACGGAGAAATTCTCGGTTGTCATATTGCAGCGAGGAATGCGTCTATTTTAATTCAGGAGGTCGTTCTGGCTATGGAACACAACCTTAGCGTTTTTGATTTAGCCGAAAGTATGCACATTCATCCAGCTCAAAGCGAAGTCGTTATGTGGGCCGCTTCGAATTTGATGAGCGTTGATGAGTATTCGAAAATTAAGGGGGAGATCGTGAATGCTTAAGGTTTGTACATACAACGTGAACTCGATTAGAAAGAGGTTGCACATAGTTTTTCCTTTGATGGAGAAAGTCGATATCCTCTGCATGCAGGAAACAAAGGTTGAGGACAGAAAGTTTCCGGAGGCTGACTTTCATCTGAAAGGCTACCACGTAGTCTTCTCTGGAGGGAAGGCAAGAAATGGGGTAGCTATCGCTTCTAAAATTGAGCCTGATGAATATTTCGCCGGAATTAATGGAGAAAAAGATAGGATCATCGCTGCAAGATTCGGAAAGCTGTGGGTGATAAATGTTTACGCTCCTCAGGGGCAGAGTATAGAAAGCGAGTACTACAAGTACAAGCTGGAGTTTTTCAAAAAGCTTAAGGAGTTTCTTTCAGAATTCGTGGACTTCAAAGGGTATTACTTGCTGTGCGGTGATATGAACGTAGCTCCAGAAGACATCGACGTTCACAGCCCAGACAAGCTCAGGAATCACGTTTGCTTTCATGAGGATGCGAAGAAGGCGTTTAAAGAAATTGTTCAGCTCGGTTTCGTGGACATTCTCAGAAAACATCATCCGGAAGAGGTGATATACACGTTTTACGACTACAGGGTAAGAGATGCCGTTAAAAGGGGACTTGGATGGAGGGTTGATCACATCTTAGCAACTGAAAAGCTTGCAGAGAAGTCTAAGGATTGCTACGTGCTTTTGGAATACAGAACAACGGAGAAGCCAAGCGATCACGTTCCGCTTGTTGCAGAGTTCGAGAAAGTTTAAATTCAGCCAAACTCTTCTTTTCATATGGACATTCAGAGTAGAGTGGAGCTCGTGAAGAGAAATGCCGAAGAGATCGTTACTGAAGAGGAACTTAAAGAGTTGCTTGAAACTAACGAAAAGCCGAGAGCCTACGTCGGCTACGAGCCGAGTGGAGAAATTCATCTCGGTCATATGATGACGGTGAACAAGCTCCTTGATTTGCAAGATGCCGGATTTGATGTTGTGGTTTTGTTGGCTGACGTTCACGCTTATCTTAACGAGAAGGGAGATTTTGATGAGATAAGAAGAATAGCTGATTACAACAAAGCGGCTTTCATTGCATTGGGTTTGGATGAAAGCAAAACCGAATTCGTTCTTGGAAGCGAGTTTCAGCTTTCCAAGGATTACGTTCTTGATGTTCTTAAGATGGCGAGGATCACAACCGTCAACAGGGCGAGGAGGAGTATGGATGAGGTAAGTAGGAGAAAGGAGGATCCCATGGTCTCCCAGATGATATATCCCTTAATGCAGGCTTTGGATATAGCTCACCTAAGAATCGATTTGGCTGTTGGTGGGATAGATCAGAGAAAGATACACATGCTTGCCAGAGAAAATTTGCCAAGGCTCGGATACAGAAGCCCGATTTGTTTGCACACGCCAATTCTCGTTGGTTTGGATGGAGAAAAGATGAGCTCCTCAAAGGGCAACTACATCTCTGTAAGAGACGATGAGGAAGAAGTTTACAGGAAGATAAAGAAGGCTTTCTGCCCTCCGAAGCAGATAGAAGGCAATCCTGTCATCGAGATAATGAAGTATCACATCTTCCCAAGGTTTGAGAAGGTTGTTGTGGAGAGGGATGCGAAGTACGGAGGGGATGTGGAGTACTCAAGCTTCGAGGAACTTGCTAAAGATTACGTTGAAGGCAATTTGCATCCTCTCGATCTGAAAAATGCTGTAGCAACCTATTTAAACAAAATTCTTGAAAAGACAAGAAAAAGGTTGAGGGAAATGGGGTGGTGAGTTGGGAGAGGAGGAAGTAATCAGAGTAAGGCTTCCCGATAGGAGCAAAGGTGAAATGTTCGCCATAGTGGAGTCGATGCTTGGAGCCGGACACGTGAAAGTGAGATGTGAAGATGGGAAGGAAAGGCTCGCGAGGATTCCCGGAAAACTCAGGAAGCGAATATGGATAAAGGAAGGGGATGTTGTCATAGTGGTTCCTTGGCCCTTCCAGAACGATAGGGCGGACATAATCTGGAGATACACGAATCCTCAGGTTGAGTGGCTCGAAGAGCACGGCTACCTCAAGTTCTGACAATGAAAGAGGATAAGCTCAGAGAACTCGACAAATACCTTGACGCTCTAAGAATAAAAGAGAAGGACAGCGAGGAAAGGAAAATATACGAAGAGGTACTTGACGGAAGAACTCTGAAAATTCTGTACAAGCTCTCAGCTAAGGGATACATAAAAGCTCTTGGGGGAGTAATAAGTACTGGAAAAGAGGCTAACGTTTTTTACGCAGACGGAGTTGTTGATGGAAGAGAAGTTCCTTTGGCTGTGAAGATTTACAGAATTGAGACTTCTGAATTCTACAGAATGGACGAATACCTCTTCGGCGATAAGAGGTTCGACATGCGAAGAATCTCAAGAAAAGAACTGATCTTCATCTGGGTCGAGAAGGAGTTCAGAAACTTGGAGAGGGCGTTTGAAGCCGAAGTTAACGTCCCAGAACCTTACGTTTACATGAAGAACGTTCTTTTGATGGAGTTTTTGGGAGAGGATGAAAAAGCCTCTCCGACGCTCGTTGAAATAGGAAAAAGTTTGGCTGAGCTTGTTGATGTGGAAGAATTCTTCTGGAAAGTAGTTGAGAATTTAAAAAAGCTGTATCAGAAGGCTGAACTCGTTCACGCTGACGTTAGCGAGTACAATATTATGTTACATAAAGGTGAACCTTATCTTATCGACATGGGGCAGGCTGTTTTGATAGACCATCCCTATGCGAATTCTTACTTGGAAAGGGATGTGAAAAACCTTTTAAGGTTCTTTTCGAAATTTAACGTAAAACGCAGCATGGAAGAGATTCTTTCCGAGATTAGAGGTGAATGAAATGCAGCAAGAAATAGAAATAAGGATTCCAGAGGACAGAATAGGGGTTCTTATAGGCAAGGAGGGAGAGATAAAGAAAAGGATTCAGGAGAAGACCGGGTGTAAGATAAAGATAAACAGCAAAACAGGTGACGTGAAGATTGTGAGGGGGGAAGATGCGATAGGCTTCCTTAAAGCTAAAAGTGTTGTTGAGGCAATAGCGAAGGGTTTCAATCCGGAAATAGCTATGAAGCTTCTTGAAGACGACTTTTACGTTTTCGAATCCATAGATTTGAGCGATTTATCCCAGAAGGAGCTGGAGAGAGTTAAGGGAAGGGTAATCGGGAAGGAGGGAAAGTTTAGAAAGATAATCGAAGAGACTCTGAATGTCCACGTTAGCGTTTACGACAAGTATGTGTCTATAATTGGTCCTTTTGAAAACGTGGCAGCTGCGAGGGAGGCTATAAACATGCTGATAGAAGGGGCGCAGCACTCGACTGTGCAGAGGTTCATGGAGAAGAAAAAAAGGGAGATAAGCATGAGAAGCATGGAGTGGTACTGATGTTCGATATAGCGATAAACGATGCTTTATGCTTCATCAACGGTGAGTTTTTAAGGGCGAGCGTGGGAATAAAGGGGGAAAAGATCGCTTACGTCGGAAAGGAGAATGTTAAAGGCGAAGTGGAGTTTAACTCTTCAGATCTTCTCTGTGTTCCCGCTTTTTTCAACGCCCACACCCATGCGGCGATGATTATACTTAGGGGATTAGCCGAGGACATGCAGCTAAAGGACTGGCTCGAAAAGAAGATTTGGAGAGCCGAAAAGAAGTTGAGCGAGGATGACGTTTACTGGGGCACAAAGCTTGCCATAGTCGAGATGTTTAAGAGGGGAATCGCTTGCTTTTCAGATCTGTACATTCACATGGACAAGGTGGCTGAGGCTGCAATAGAGTTGGGGATGAGGGCAGTTCTATGCTACGGAATGGCTGACAGAGGAGACGAGGAAAGAGGGAGAAAAGAGCTTGAGATCGGAGAAAAATTTATAAAGGAATGGAACAACGCCGAGAATCTGATAAAAGCTGTTTTTGGACCCCACGCTCCTTACACTTGCACTCCAGAATTTTTGAAGAAAGTTAGAGAGAAAGCCAACGAGCTTGGTGTCGGAATACACATCCATGTTGCCGAGACGGAGTGGGAGAGGGAAGAGATAAAAAGGAGGTACGGAAAAACGCCCGTAAGATTGCTTGAGGACATCGGGTTTTTGAAAGGAGACGTTGTTATTGCTCACGCTGTCTGGCTTGAGGATGAGGAAATCGAGATTTTGAGAAATAGGAATGTAAGCGTTGTTCACTGCCCTACAAGCAATTTGAAGCTTGTAGCCGGAATTGCAAGGGTCAAGGAGATGAAAGAAAGCGGAATAAACGTTGCTTTAGGCACGGATGGTGCTGCAAGCAACAACAGTTACAATATGTTTTTCGAGATGAAACTGTCCTCTCTGCTTCAGAAAATCAAATACGGAAGGGCTGACGCTATGAAAGCCGTGGAAATTTTAAAAATGGCTACGGAAAACGGCTACAAAGCTTACGGAATAAAAGGAGGAAAAATCGAGGAAGGTTATCTGGCGGATGTCGCTCTTATTAACTACAAAGCCATAAGCATGATTCCCCATTACTCTCCAGAGAATGCTCTCGTCTACTCGGCTTCTGGAGATGAGGTTGAACATTTAATCGTAAACGGAACGATAGTCATGGAGGACAGAGAAGTCCTCACAGATGATGAGGAGAAGATAAAAAGAAAGGTCGAGAAAATTTCCGAAAAGTTCGTAGAGGTTTAGCGG
>NZ_WANY01000102.1:0-3800 GCF_015521575.1 Ferroglobus sp. | reverse complement strand
TTATCTGCTTCCTCAAAATAAGATTCTCTGAAGTTCCTTGTAGGAAGCCATCCTTGAGCGTTACCCCAACCAACGCAAACTGCAGTTCCAAGGACAGAATGCTCTTGAGTTTGGAATCCAAGGTCGTTCATGAGAGCGAGCCATCCTTCTCTCACGACTTCGTAGTATCTTTCCGGATCTGCAACCTCAAGGGATCCGCTACCCTTTACTGCTATAGCTTTCAGGTTTTTCGAAGCCATAACAGTTCCCATACCACTCCTTCCGGCTGCGTCCCAGTAATCGAAGATAATTGAACCGTAAAGAACTCCGTTCTCTGCAGCGGGTCCAACAGCGGCAACCTTAACGTCCTCGTGTCTCTCCTTAAGAACGTCTGTTGTTTCAAACACACCAGCTCCTTTCAAATCTGATGCATCCTTAATTTCCACACTGCCATCTTCTATAAGAAGGTAGACTGGCTTCTTTGCTCTTCCGAAGATTATTATGTTGTCGTAGCCGGCGTATTTTAGTTCTGCGGCAAAATCTGTTCCAGCGTTGGAATTTCCGAATATTCCGGTTAGCGGTGAGAGAGCTGTGACATCAATTCTTCCGGTTGTAACTCCAAGAAGACCATTTATCGGTCCAGTAGCTATAAGCAAAACGTTTTTCGGGCTTAGGGGATGGACATCGGGAGGAACAAGATCAAAGAGCAGCTTAGCGTTCAAACCTCTTCCTCCGAGGAACTTTCTCGCGAGCTCTTTATTCAAAGGCTCCTCAACGACTTTTTCCCTCGTCAGGTCGACTTTCAAAGTCTTGCCGGCATAGGCGTACAGTTTTTCAGCCATTTTAAACACCCCAGACGGATTGAGCAGCTACCTTCTTTCTCCCGACCCTAATCCTCTTTCTTAGCGTCTCCTCATTTGGAGCTACGTAACTTATCGCTCCCGTAAAGCACCATTTCACGCATTCTGGATCCCCTCTGCAAAGATCGCATTTGAACAAGACTTTTCTTTCCTCATCAAAGCCTATAACACCGAAGGGACATATCACCATGCACTGCTTGCAGCCTATGCAGATATCCGGATCGAGCAAAACTGCGTTGGTTTCCTCATCTCTGTAAATCGCTTTGACCGGGCAGATTATCATACACGGAGCCTCCTCGCAGTGTTCACAACCTATGGGTATGTCAACGCCATCTCTCTCGAACTTCACGACCCGAACTCTTGCCTTAGAAGGAGAAAAAACCCCCTCGTTAGCGAAGCTGCAAGCCAATTCGCAAGCTCTACAGCCAGTACACTTCGTAAAATCAAAAACTAATTTTTTACTCATAACTTTTCACCTCTAAATAACTCTCAAGACTCTTAAATTTGGAAAACTCGATAATCTCGCTTGATATGTGTACTCTAATCGGAACTTTCAAAGCTCTGAGAATTCCGACCGGTGTTGATGGTCCTACGCAAACCAAACCGACTTTGTTCACACCTCTTGGCGGAATTCCACAAACGCTTTTGTCTAACTCACCGATTACGTGGAGGGGAGATATCCCATATTCTTTTAACTTTTCAAGGATTTCTATCGTCTTCTCTCTTGCTACGAACGGTATTTCTCTGTACATTCCGTAAACTTCTCCTTCTCCTCTCTCAAGGAGGTTGGAGATGGACTCTTCGTCTTTATCCGAGTACATTCTCTGAATGAAGAGGTCTAAAGCGGTGATTGAGGACTCTTCAAGCCCTATAACCTGAGTGAACCTCACGAAGTTGAAGTTGGAAATTTCTATCGACCCTGCAAACCTTGGTAGCGAAACTATTCCGTTTCTGTAAAGGACGGCATCGAGGGTAAAACTTGAAATGTAGTACATTCCCACCTCGTTTTCCTCTATGAAGGGAATGTTTTCGTCTACGATTACTTTATCGCTGAACGTCAAACCTTTCCTCCAACACCTATAAAACATGTCTAAAACTTCATCTAAGTACTCTCTCGGAAAGATTGCTAAGTTCGCAACCACTTTACCCTCTCCGCTCTCCACATCGAAGTTCGAGTAAAAAACGCATTCGTGAACTCTGCTTATGCTGTATCCTATTCTATCGGCTATATCTCCCTTCTCTATTTCTTTCAAACCCTTTTCAGTTATCACTCTTCCCCTTAATCCGTAGTTTTTCGTCAAACCTCTCTCATCAAGAATTCTCAAGTAGTATCGAACGGTGGGCTCTGTCAGGTAGATTCCTCTTTTTTTCAGCTGATCGGCTATGAACTTCGCTCCTACCGGCTCCTTTTGCTCTGAAAGAATTTTCAAAATTTCTATAATCTTCCTCTCACTGCTTATCATTTTTAACACTCCACTTTCATGCTTTAGAAAATTGACGGTTCTTTGAACACACCGTATTCTTCTTTCAAAACTTGAGTAATCTCTCCAACTGTGGCGTAATGTCTCACAGCTTCCATTATGTAGGGCATGAGGTTTTCATCCCTTTTTATAGCCTTTCGAATCTCTTCCAAGCTCTCTTTGACCTTTAAGTTGTTTCTGCTGTTTTTCACTTCCTTCAACCTCTCTATTTGTCTCTGGTAGGCTTTTTCATCGAACTCGTAGATTTCGGTGACTTTCTCCTCTTCCTCCATTCTGTACTTGTTCACGCCAACCTTCACGATTTCTCCCGTCTGTATCTTTCTGTACATTTCGTAGGACTGCTTGGCAAGCTTTGCTTGGATGTATCCGTTCTCTATTGCTCTTATCATTCCTCCCCACTTTTCAACTTCCTCCATAGCCTCGATAATCTTCTTTTCCATCTCGTTTGTCAACCACTCTATGTAGTAAGAGCCCGCAAGAGGATCAACAGTATCGCAAACTCCCGTTTCCTCCATCAAAATCTGCATAGTTCTCAGAGCTATGAGAGAAGCTTTAGCTGAGGGAATTGTGTAAGCTTCGTCGTAAGTGCAAAGAGCCATTGTCTGTGTTCCTCCTAAAGCTGCTACGAGAGCGTAGTAAGCGGCTCTAACTATGTTGTTTTCCGGCTGCTCATAGGTAAGACCGCTACCTCCTCCTCCGGCTATCATCTTCAGCTTCATGGAATCGGGGTTCTTAGCTCCGTACCTGTCTCTGATTATCTTTGCCCAAAGTCTCCTTGCAGCTCTGAGCTTTGCTATCTGCTCGAATATGTTTCCGAAGACGTTGAAATTGAAGGAGAAGCGAGGGACGAAGTCGTCAACCTTCAATCCTCTCTCTAAAACTTTGTCTATATAAGTTAACGCTATGCTGAAAGCGTAGCCGATTTCCTGAGCGGGAGTGGCTCCGTTCTCTCTTATGTGGTATCCGCAGACGCTGACAGGATAGACTTTCGGAGCGTTTTTCGCACAGAACTCTATTATGTCGCAGACAAGCTTTACTGAAGGTTCCACCGGAAATATCCAAGCTCCCCTTGAGATGAACTCCTTGAGAATATCATTCTGAGGAGTTGCCCTTATCTTCTTTAAATCGACTCCCTGTTTCTCAGCCATGACGAAGTACATCGATAGAATTATCGGAGCTGTAGCGTTTATCGTCAGAGAAACGCTGATCTGATCTATTGGGATTCCGTCAAAAGCTATTTCCATGTCCTTAAGCGTATCCACAGCCATTCCAACTCTGCCGACTTCCCACTTCGCTAAGGGGTGATCCGAATCAAGTCCGAGCTGGGTTGGCAGGTCGAAAGCCACGTTTAAAGCATTCTGTCCGTGAGCCAAAAGGAATTTGAACCTCTGATTTGAATCCTCTGGCGTGCCAAATCCTGCATATTGCCTCATCGTCCAAGGGCGGTAGCGGTACATAAATTTGTGAATTCCCCTTGTGT
>NZ_WANY01000101.1:0-2958 GCF_015521575.1 Ferroglobus sp. | reverse complement strand
TAAGATAGCTGCTCTGCACACTGGAATAGCGATAGGTGCTTATGAAAGGGCTTTGGAGTACGCTAAGGAGAGAAAAGCTTTTGGGAAGCCTTTAATTGAGCATCAAGCGATTCAGTTTAAGCTGGCTGAGATGTTTAAAGACATAGAGGCTGCCAAGCTTCTGGTTTTTAAGGCTGCATGGCTAATCGATCAGGGCAAGCCGGATCCGGCTTTAAGTTCAGCAGCAAAGCTTTTCGCGAGCGAAATGGCGGTCAAAGTAACCTACGAAGCCGTTCAAATCTTCGGAGGCTACGGATACAGCAAGGAGTACGACGTCGAGAGATACTATCGAGATGCGAGGGTCGGAACGATCTACGAAGGAACGAGCGAAGCTCAGAAGCTTGTGATTGCGAGAAGGATTATTGGTAAGATCAAGGTTTGAGGTGGTGGAAATGAAAGTTGAGGATGTGAAGGTAGTTGGGGTTTTGGGAGCTGGAACGATGGGAAGTGGAATCGCACAAGTATGTGCAATGGCTGGCTATGAAGTGGTTTTGAGGGACATCGAGGAGAGGTTCTTGGAGAGGGGAATGGAGAACATAAAGAAGAGCCTTTCCAAGTTCGTGGAGAAGGGGAAGATAAGCGAGGATGAAATGAAAGCAACGCTCGAAAGAATAAAGACCACGACGAAGCTTGAGGATTTCGAGAACGTCGACGTTGTTATAGAGGCTATAATTGAAGATATGGAGGCTAAGAAAGCCGTTTTCAGAGAGTTGAACGATATTGTAAAGAGGGAAGATGCTATTTTTGCTTCGAATACTTCAACTCTGAGCATAACCGAAATGGCTGCCGTAACAAGAAAGCCCGAGAACTTCGTCGGAATACACTTCATGAATCCGGTTCCACTGATGAAAGGAGTTGAAATCGTTAGAGGTCTTCTCACGAGCGAAGAGACTGTTCAGTTTGCCTGTGATTTTGTTAGGAAGCTTGGAAAAGAGCCTGTGGTTTGTAAGGACTCTCCTGGTTTTATCTCAAACAGAATTCTAATGCCTTGGATAAACGAGGGAATATGGGTTCTCTACGAGGGAATAGCCACGAAAGAAGAAATCGACAGGGGAATGAGGTTGTTCACCAACGTCCCCATGGGACCGCTTGAGCTGGCTGATTTGATCGGCTTAGACATAGTTCTCGCTGCAATAGAAACCTTGCACAGAGAGCTCGGTGACAAGTACAAGCCCTGTCCGTTGTTAAAGCAAATGGTTAGAGCCGGATTACTTGGAAGGAAAACTGGAAGGGGATTCTACGACTACACGAAGAAGTGATTCTCTTTTTTTCCATTTTCGTTTTGGTGTGTGTCCAAAAATTCAAGAAGCCTTCTTCGGATCTCATTAAGTCGACGTAGACAGGAACTGAAGCTTTTCTGACTCTGACGCAAACGAAGAGTTCGCTTAAGTTCTTGTTCCAGTTTGAAAACTTTGTATGGTCTATTACGGTGTATAGACGCTTATTTGACTTAAAAACTCGTTCAGAGCACTTAACTTCTTTTATCAAATTAGAATGCTTCATTTCCCAGTAGCTCAGCGTTGATTTTGGAATTCTCTGATTGAAGAACTTCTTCGTCAGAGATTCCGAATAACGAAGGCTGCACTTAAATGCCTCTTTTGGATGGGAATAGTGATTCCCAGAATGGAGGTGCACGAAATTAAGAAAAAGGGATGAGTACTCATCTACGGTAGGAGAAAAGTTGGTAAAACGTTTTTAGTTAGAAATTTCGTAGATTATACACATTACTTTTTCGTAGAGCGAGCTGGACCGATTTTAATGGAGACAGACATCTTTAAGAGTTTGAGCTACGAAGCTTTTAAAACTCTGATTTACGAGTTACTGAGAGATGAGAAGAATGTTGTAGTTGTGGGCGAGTTTCAGAGGTTACCCGAAGACTTTCTGGATTTACTGCATTTTACAAAGGAGAGAAGAGCGAAGTTGACCCTTCTCGGCTTGAGTATGAGGATTTTGAAAAGCATTCTGTCGGCAAGGAGCCCAATCTTAGGTCTGGTTAGACCAATCAAACTTGAGTTGGTGAAGCCGTCCGACATGCTGAAAGTGTTCGGTGATGTTGAAGAACTCGTGTTTTTGAGAGACCCGTGGCTGGTTCAGTTCTATGACGGGAATGTAAAAGAAGCAGTAAAAGCTGGATTAGCGAGTGTTAGAGGATTAATAGGGGAAGCATTCTTCGAAGAAGATAGGAAATTAACTGAAACTTACGAGGTGATATTGAGAGCTTTGGCAGTAGGCAACGTTTTTCCCAAGGACGTTACAAGTTTTCTCGGCAAAACGTCAAGCGACATCAAGTCGTTCCTCTCCAACTTCTTGGAAATGGGTCTTGTGAGGAGGATAAAGGTGTTCGGAAAGAAAAAATGGATATACAAAATATCTTCGCCAGTGGTGGACCTCTTCTACCATCTCGATACAAAATACGGGATATCTGAACTTGGCATGGACAACAGAACATTTGAGAAAGCCTATGCAGAGAAACTGCCAAAGTACTTTGAGGACTTCGTTAGAACCGCTCTGGCGGAGAGGTATCGAGGAGAGAAGGAGGTTATGCTCTCTCCGGAAGTGGATGTCGTTATAAAGGTTTAGGGGCAAAGCTGTTTGCTGTGCTGAAGTGAAGATGAAGTCCAGAAAGAAAGATATGGACGTTCTCGAATCAAAACGTCAGAGTTTGATTGCGATAAACTTGTTGTAGACGCAAACGCTGTGAAACTCTTAAGATAAAGCTTAGAAAGCAATTGATTTTATTTTGGCTTGATCGGCGGAAATTATCACCTCATTGATATAGACTCGGTAATCTTTACGACGGAATTAGCGATGAAATCAAGCGGAAAGCGATCTTCTGCGCGGATCGCTGCTCTGTACAATCTAATTTCTCACAGGCAAAGAATCATAAGAAAAGGAGGAACTAATCACGTAGAAAGATTG
>NZ_WANY01000100.1:0-9045 GCF_015521575.1 Ferroglobus sp. | reverse complement strand
TAGAAAAGAGAACTGGAGCGTCTGTAGAAGACTCGGAGCTTGTAGAGGGAATCGTCATCGACAAGGAAGTCGTTCACCCGGGAATGCCGAAGCTCGTAAAAAATGCCAAGATACTCGTGTTGAATGCCGCTTTAGAGGTTAAGGAGACTGAAACTGATGCCAAGATAAGAATTACCGATCCAGACATGCTTCAGAGGTTCATAGAGCAAGAGGAGAAGATGATAAAGGAGATGGTTGACAAGATCGTCGAGGCTGGAGCAAATGTAGTGTTCTGCCAGAAGGGAATCGACGACTTGGCTCAGTATTACCTTGCTAAAGCCGGAGTTCTTGCTGTAAGGAGAGTGAAGCAGAGCGACATCGAAAAGATTTCGAAGGCTACCGGAGCGAGGATCATAACCGATCTTAGGGACATCAAGCCAGAAGACCTCGGAGAGGCTGAGCTTGTGGAGGAGAAGAAGGTCGGAGACGAGGAAATGGTGTTCATAAGAGGCTGCAAGAATCCGAAAGCAGTGACGATACTCATAAGAGGTGGAACTGAACACGTCGTAGATGAAATCGAGAGAAGCTTGACCGATGCGATCAAGGTCGTCAAGGCTGCTTTGGAAGACGGTAGAGTTGTTGCCGGCGGCGGTGCTCCAGAAATCGAGCTCAGCTTGAGGATCAAAGAGTGGGCTCCAAGCCTTGGTGGAAGAGAACAGTTGGCTGCTGAAGCCTTCGCATCAGCCCTCGAAATAATTCCGAGAACTTTGGCTGAAAACGCCGGGTTGGATCCGATCGACATCTTGGTTGAGCTTAGAAAAGCTCATGAACAAGGAAACGTCTATGCTGGAGTCGACGTGTTCAGCGGAAAAATCGTGGACATGAAGGAGCAGGGAGTTCTTGAGCCGCTCAAAGTTAAGAAGCAGGCTATAAGCTCAGCCACGGAAGTGGCAATAATGATCCTAAGAATCGACGACGTCATAGCTGCCAAGGGACTTGAAAAGGAGAAAGGTAAGGAGAGCTTCGAAAGCGAAAGCGAGAGTGAGAGCGAAAGCAGCGAAGACTAACTAATTTTTAACTTTTTTCCAAAACTTTATTACTTCCTTTGCTCTTCTCTTCTCGATGATTAGAAGCAGGTTAAGCAAAAGTTTGGACGAAGACGCTTTAAAGTTAACAAGCTCTTTGGAACACGACAAGTACATTTTCAAGTACGATATTCTCGTTGATTACGCCCATGTTCTCGGACTTCTCAAGGTTGGATTAGTATCGAGGGAAGATGCAAAGAGAATTTTCGAGGCTTTGAAAGAAGTTGAAAAGTTGGGATTGGAGAAATTGATCGGGGAAGATGTTCATGAGGCTATAGAGAGTAAGGTCGTTGAAATAGCCAAGGAAAGCGGAATGAAAATGCACACAGCAAGGAGCAGAAACGACGAGGTAGCGACTTGTTTAAGACTTTTCGCAAGGGAGAAAATTATAGAGATCCTTTCGGAGCTTTTGGAGTTAAGAAAAACCTTTCTTGAGAAAGCGAGAGAATATTTCGACTGCATAATGCCCGGGTTTACGCATTTGCAGTACGCTCAACCGACTAAGCTTTCCCATTACCTGATAGCCTACCACGACGCGATAAAGAGGGATTTCGAAAGGGGGCTGGAGGTTTTCGGAAGAGTTAACAAGTCTCCTCTTGGAGGGGCGGCTTTCGCCTCGACTCCCCACAAACTCGATAGAGAATACGTGGCGGATCTCCTCGGGTTTGATGGGGTGGTTGAGAACAGCATGGACGCATCAGCCTCAAGGGATTTTCTGATAGAATCGCTGTTCTTCTCCACATCCGTAATGCTGGATCTGAGTAGGTTTTGCGAGGAAATTATTTTGTGGGCTTCGGAGTTCAACTTCGTTGAGCTTCCCGACGAGTTCTCGTCTTCTTCGAGCATAATGCCCCAGAAAAAGAATCCCGATGTTGCCGAGATAATCAGAGCTAAAGCCGGAAAGAGCGTAGGCTATTTAGCTTCAGCGTGCACTATCCTAAAAGCTCTACCTTACGCCTACAACAGAGATTTTCAGGAGATGAACAGCCTGCTTTACGTTTCGATGAATGAGTGCTTGCTCTCCGTAAGGACGTTCAGAAAGATGTTTTCCGCTTTGAAGTTCAAAGAAGAGGTGATGAGAGAAAAGGCATCCAAGGGATTAACGTTGGCTACCGATCTTGCAGACCTTCTCGTGAAAAAGGGTGTACCTTTTAGGCTCTCTCACAAAATAGTCGGAAGCTTGGTAAAGAAGAACAAAATTCCCCCGAAGGCAGAGGAGCTGGTAAAAGAAGTCGAGAGTTTTGGAGTAAAAATAGAAGTGTCGGAGGAGGAGTTGAAAGAATGGCTTGACGTCGAAAAGTCTTTGGAAAGGAGGAAAAACATCGGGGGAACGGCAAAAGAAGAGTTGGAGAGAATGATCAAGGAGAGGGAGAGAGAAATTTCTGAAGATGAGGAAAAGCTGAAAGTTTTAAAGTCGAGGATAAAGGAAAGAATAAACTTCCTCATGAGCGAGGTTGAAAGGGTATGCTCGGGAAGAGAGTAAAGATAAGAGCGAAGGGAAGAATTTTCGAAGGAATAGTTATGCCTTCCTTCACAGACAAGCTCGTTCTTAAGCTCGATAACGGTTACAACGTCGGCTTCAAAGATTACGAAATACTCGAAGTCTACGAGGAGGAGTTCAAACTTCCACCACCGCCAAAGGTGGAGTGGAAGGAGGGACTTCCGAACGTTAAAGTTATCTCTACCGGAGGAACGATAGCGAGCAAAGTTGATTACAGAACTGGAGCCGTGACGAGTCAGTTTTCTGCTGAGGAGATTGTTTCCGACATTCCCGAGTTGGCGGAGATATGCAAAATAGATGCCACCCTTTTGTACAACATACTGAGCGAGAACATGAAGCCCGAGTACTGGATCGAGCTTGCGAGAGAGGTTTACAGGTCACTGAAAAAAGACTACGAGGGAGTAATAATCACTCACGGAACGGATACGATGCACTACTCTTCAGCAGCCCTTTCCTTCATGATCTCCACTCCAAAGCCGGTGGTTTTCGTAGGAGCTCAGCGAAGTTCCGACAGACCGAGCAGCGATGCGGCTATAAACATGATCTGCGCAGCACGCACAGCCCTTTCAGATCTTGGAGAGGTTGTGGTTGTTATGCATGGAACCACAAGCGACGATTTCTGCTACATTCATAGGGGTGTGAAGGTTAGAAAGAACCACACTTCAAGGAGGGATGCTTTCCAGAGCGTAAATTATCCGCCGCTCGGTAAAGTCAGCTATCCGGATGGAAAGATCGAGTGGCTGGCTGATAGATTCAGGAGGGGGGAGAGGGAGCTCAAACTTAAGGATAAGCTGGAAAAGAGAGTAGTTTTGATAAAATTCTTCCCGGGACTTTCACCGGAAATTCTCGACTTCTACTACGATAAAGGATACAGGGGTTTCGTTATTGAGGGAACGGGGCTTGGACACGTCTCTACGGACTGGGTAGAAACGATAAAAAGAATAGCTGATGACAGCCTCGTCGTTATGACTTCCCAGTGTTTGTGGGGGAGGGTTTGCGATAGAGTCTACGATACCGGGAGGTATCTTCTCCAAGCTGGAGTTATCGAAGGAGAAGACATGCTTCCAGAGGTTGCTCTCGTTAAGGTGATGTGGCTTCTTGGAAATTACAACTTGGAGGAGGCTAAAGAACTCGTTAAAAAGAACCTCGTTGGAGAGATCAACGAGAACTTGCAGTTTTATTAGCGGAAATAATTTATAACCTTTTTTGCAGATTTGTTTCGAATGATAATTAAATTTTCTGCCAAGGAACTCCAGAATTTGCACATGAAAGCGGAGGATTTTTGGAGAGTCGGCGGAAAAGATGGTTGGCAGAAGTCTAAAGTCAATCCCGAGGAGATTCTCAAACTTTACAGAGGAATATGGATTAAAAAGGGCTACAAACTTGTCGCCTACGTTTATCGGGAGGGGTTGAGGGGGAAAGGTGTGGTTTGGGCAACAAAAGGAGAGTTTCCAGAAGTTGAGGATTGCGAATTCGTTGGCTATCCAAAGCCGAGGGGGGCTAAAAAGCCGGAAGAAGTTTTGGAGGGTGACAACTCTCCGGAGTCGTACATCTCTGCTTCCATGTTTTTGCGGGAAATGAAAGAGTTCGGTTCGCTGTGGGATTGGATGGAGTGGGGGCTGGAGGAGATAATAGGAGAGCTTGATTTAAACGAGTTCGAGCTGTTCGGAGAGTACGATTTGGCTCCAAAGGTTTTTGTTAGAGATCCGGTCGAAGTTGAATTCTTCACGCTACATTTGCTTGAGGGAAAGGTTTACAGAAACAGAGATATTTTTATAGAGGGTTATCGATTCAGAACCGACAGGGAGGTTGTGGGTAAAAATGTGATCCGGTGAAAGGTAATGTGGGATGAGAGCGTGCTGGAGGACGTTGTAAGAAAAGTCGAAGTCGCTTTGGCTAACGGAGCTGAAATTCTCCTCTTTAAAGTTAACACGAAAAACTACGCAGCGATTTTGAGCAGCGTGCTCAGATACTTCACAAGCTTCGGCGAAGGTATTTACGTATCTTTCAACAAACCCTGTAGGAGTTTGAAAAGAATTCTTTCATCATCTGGAGTGAACGTTGAAAAGCTCGTATTCATCGATTGCGTGTCAAGGGAGTACTCTTACGAAAGAGAGGAGGATTGCATTTACGTATCTTCTCCCGATCCAGTTCACATTCAAGTCGCCTTGAAGAGAGCAATGGAAAAGCTCAATTCGAACCACAAATTCGTCTTCTTCGACTCCTTATCTACGATTTCCCTGTATAAGTCTAAGGAATCCATGATAAAGTTCCTCAGGCAAGTTACCGGAAGAATGCGAGCGGAGGGATTTACGGTCATTTTATTCACCCTAAGTGGGGAGCTTGACGAGTCGACGTATGCTCAAGTTTTTCTGATGAGTGATGAGGTGATTGAGCTCGTATGAGGGTGAGATTCGGTGTTGATGTAATAGACGAACATGAAATTCCATCGACTGTTGCTGTTTTTACTGAAAACGTCGGAGGCTGCGCGAGGGAATTTGCCATCACCGCAATGAGGCTTTCTTCCCAAAATGAGAACGTTAAAAGCTACTACTTCTCCGTAACGGATGCGGTCGAGGAAGTGAAGGACAAGATTTCCCTAACTTTCCCTAAAGAGAATCCTGAGAGCGTTTTAGAGAACGTGGAAATTGTCAGTTTCGCTGAAGCGTATTTCGAAAAAAGCGCGATTCCAATGAGGTGGATAGGCGGTAAAGAGATGCTTGAAAGTATGAGGGAGAGAAGGGGGATAATGGTAGAAATTATAAATGCTTTTGATAATATTGAGGAAAACAGTTTTATCTTCTTCGACTCTCTAACGGATCTCGTGAGGCTTGTAGGGTTTGAGATAAAGTGGAGAGACCTCATAGACTTTATAAAGGGATTAAAGAAGGTTTGTAAGAGAAAAGAGTCCATCGTAGCTTTTCACTACTCCAAATTGCCCAATGAAAGGGAAAACGAGCTACTTGACCAGTTCGACATAGTGGTGGATTTCGAACTCAGCTACGAGAGAGGGGAAATGAGAAGGTGGATGTACATAAGAAAGTTCTCCGGGTTGATGCCATTTATAGAACGTTCCGGAATTTCAAGATTTGAGGTTAAGCTTGATCCCTTCGTCGGCGCCGTAATTTCGAGGGTTCACAGGGTGATATGATGCTACTCTCAACGGGAATTCCGGGATTGGACAAGATGCTTGGAGGTGGAATTCCAAAGGGATACGTGGTTGGGGTAATCGGAGGATACGGCACGGGAAAAACGACTCTTTCTCTACACTTTATCAGCGAGGGAGTTAGAAGGGGAGAGAAGTGCATTTTCATAAGCTTTGAGGAGGATGAAGAGAGCATTATTGAAACCGCAAAAGGCTTCGGCATGAGTCTTGAAAATGACGTAAGAATTCTGAGACTCGAAGCAGAAGTCGTGAAGGATAGCTTTGAAAAAATTGAAAATGAAATAAAAGCAGTTTTCACAAATTTTGGTGTGGAAAGGGTTGTGATAGATAATATAAGCGTCCTCGAAACCCTTTACTCGGAAAGGGAGAGGTATAAAGCCCTATCTACCTTTAAGAGGATTATAAAGGAGAGCGGTGCAACAGCGATTATAACGAGCGAGAGCGATAAGGACAATCCGCTTCACTCGAAATACGGAATTCTCGAATACGTTTCCGACGGGCTGATAGTTCTCAGAATGACGAGGGGAGGCGAGTTCGAGGAGGTAATATTGATTGTGGAGGTTTTAAAGATGCGGAGAATGAATCACTCAAGAAGACCCCGTCCCTACACGATTTCTGAAGGGGGTATGGAGGTATTTGAAGAGGCTGAGATAGTTTGAAAACGCTTTTATACCAGCTGAATAGAATTTAGTTTAATGGTCAAAAGAGAGAGGATCGAGCTGGGGGAGGAAATAAGGATATTCTCTCCACTTGAGGAGAAGATAATGGAGTTTCTGTGGGAGAAAAAAGAGGCGACCCTTTCGGAGATTGCTAAAGGCGTAAATGCGTCGATGTCAAGTGTTGCTGCTACGCTCGACAGGCTTGAAAAGAACGGATTCGTTAGGAAGGAGAAGAAGAGCGTTGACGGGAGAAGGAAGTTCGTGTTTTATCCGGCTGTGAGCAAGAAGGATGTGGAGGTTAATTTCGTTCAAAGCATTCTCGACAGGTTGATAGACAAATTTGGAGATGTCGTTGTAGATTACTTCTACAAGAGGGTGGAGAGGAAGTGAATTCAATAGCCTGCGCGTTTTACTGTCTCGCGAACTCCAACTTCGGTAAAGCTTTTTTTGTTTTTAGCGTGGGAGTTGCTGTAGCCACCTTGGGATACCTGCTTTCAAGGGATTCGATTCTTAAGGTGAGGTTCTACATTTTCGCAAACGCTTTTGTTGCAGTCAATTTGCCGGTAATATACTTCTCAATGTCCTGCGACATGTTCTGGTTTATGAAGTACTATGCTCTCTACGCTTTGACCTTCGGAATACTCCTTCTCAGCTTTCCAAAAGTTTACAAATTGTACTTGGGAAAGAGGTACGGTTTCAGAATTGATGACGAACTCGCGAAAAAACACGGTTTGAAGAGAGTTTACGTGCTGAACACGCTCCTACCCAAGGCATTCACGATAGGAAGGGATGTTTTTGTGAGCGAAGGCTTGCTTGAGTTACTTGAGGAGGACGAGCTTTCGGCTGTTATATACCACGAGAAATTTCACGCTATGCAAAACAAACTGTTTTCGCTTAAAGCCGTTAAGTTTTTGACCTTCCTTCACATCCCCGAGAACGAAATCGAGAAAGCTGCAGATGAGTACGCTGAGAGGCTTGTTGGCAAAGATGCGCTTCGAAGAGCCAGAAGAAAACTGGAGAACTTCTATTCTTGAGGTAAAAATTTATATCTGTTTAGTTTAACGAATTTCATGTACTACTTCATTTACGTAACAGCCTCTTCCAAAGAGGAGGCTGAAAAGATCGCTAAGCACCTCCTTGAAAAGAAGCTTGCCGCTTGCGTTAATTTCTGGAAAATAGAGTCGATGTACTGGTGGGAGGGAGAAATTCAGAGGGATGAAGAGTATGCGATGATAGTAAAGACGAAAGCTGAGAAGTTCTCCGAGGTTAGGGAGGAGATAAAGAAAATCCACAGCTACACGACTCCGTGCATATGCGCTTTGAACGTTGAGGAGGGTGATAGGAAGTATTTGGACTGGATAGATGAAACGGTAGAATGAAGGTCGCAACTTACGGGGAAAGGAGAGTTGTAAAGTACGACGGTGAGCGCTGGAAGCTTTTAAAAGAAAAGAGAAAGGTAGCGAGGGAGATAATGGAAACCCTCGAAGACTTCGGAATTCCCTCGATTTTGTACGGAAGCGTAGCGAGGGGAGATGTTAAGGAAAGTAGCGATGTGGACATTTTCGTCCCCCTTCAAATTCCCTCCTTTAAAATAGAACTCGCCCTTTCGGATTTCGAAATTTTGGAAAAAAGGATAATCCAGGCAACTCCGAATCACGTTGTTAAGGGTGAATTCGTTTTGGCTAACGCTAACGTTAGCTTTCCTCTTGCGAAGATGAAAGATAGAGAGCTGGATTTCTACAAATTTGGAGGAGCAATAACCCTCGCTGAGTTGAAAAAGGACAAAAGAGTTTGCGGAGTTGATAAGAGGCTTGTGCTTATAATTCCCGAGAGCTTTGGGCACGTGGAAATTCCAATCAACGAGCTCGATAAAAGTGAAGTTGCAAAAATTCTTGGAGTAGGAGTGGACATAGTTGAGGAGAGAATTAGAGTTCTGGAGAGGAGGAGGGAGATAGGTAGAACCGGAGTATTTTTAAAAGAGAAGGTTGCAGAGTTCGACAGCTTCGAAAAGTTCCTCGAAAAAATTTCGGAAAGAAATCAACTCGTGAGGAGGAGGGTGAAGCTTTAATTTTAATTAAAAGCCCGGTGTTCAGCAGCTTTGCTGCAGCTGTCGTTTTTCTTTGTGCGTCGTACGGAATTACTTTTTAATCTCTTGAGCAGAGGTAACACGCCGGGGTTTTTTGCTTGTCGCACTTGAGCATGTCGACTTCTTACCTTCCTACTCTGGTTATTCATTCGAAACTCCCATGCTCTTTCTGGAATTTTTGGACCATCGTCTGGGAGTACTCTTCTCGGAATCATCTCCTTAGACACTTCACTCTTCTTTTAACCCTTTGATGATTTCCTCAAGTTCTTTAAAGTCTTCAATTTCTTCAAAGAGCGTTTTTAACTTGAAATTCTGAACGAATTTGTGAACACTTTTGTGCTAAATCTTCAAAACCCCTCAAGTCTGAGGGTCGCAATTTGCTCTCATCTCTTCTAAAATTTCCGAAATGAAGGACTGTAGTTTTGAGACTCTTTACTTTATCGTTTCCCAGAGAATTTCGTAGTCGGCACCAAAATATCCATGAATTAACTTATCTCTTGTATTCTCTATTCTCTTCCACGGAAATGTTTTTACAGCTTCTCTTAATATTTCGGGGAATCTAATAACGG
>NZ_WANY01000099.1:0-7637 GCF_015521575.1 Ferroglobus sp. | reverse complement strand
GTACATATATCGTATAGATAAAAATATAGCGAACAAATTCTTTGAGGCTTACAAAAAAATAACTGGAAAAGAAGACTTCACGGATTTTGCTAAAATCATTGATAGGAGGTTAATCCATACTTCGTGGAATTCTGTGGCTTTTGTTGATAGAAACGGAAGGATCATCTTTGCTTATGCCGGAGGAAGAGTTATAGGGGGCGACTTGATCGGAGAGAGGATTGAAGACGTTCATCCCCCGCTAACGTCAAAGTTCGTTAAGCAGATCTTTACGGAACTTGCGAGGGGTGAAAGAAACGAATTTAGAAGGGTTGTGGAAGTGGAAGGGGAGAGGTTCGAAAAATTTTACAGGGCGGTGAGAAAACCCGATGGGGAATTTCTTGGAGTAATCGTAATTACAAGGAAACTGGAGGAAGCGAAAGAAAAAATAAGTAGAGAGATTATCCTCCCTTAAGCGGCTTTTTCTATTATCCTTATTGCTTCCATAGGGCAATTTGCTTGGCAGACTCCGCAGGAGGTGCAGTTCTCTGGTGTAAGTTCTCCTCTGTTAATTGAGAAGGCGTTGTCTGAGGCAATTTTACAAAGGGACTCGCATATTCCGCATGAGATGCACGCTTCGCTGACTTCGACTATGTGCTCTTTCTCCTTGTAGTACCTCCTCTCCGGCGGGAGATGGATGTCTTCGTATTCCCCGACGACCTCCCTCTTGATCTCTATAGCGTTCCCCGGGCAGAATCTCTCGCATGCTCCGCAGAAATTGCACCTTTCGTTGAAAACGACTATCTTCCCTCCATCGTATTTGTATTCTATCGCATTGTTCGGGCAAACCTCTCTACATATCTGGCAGTCTCTTCCGAAGCAGTTCTCCTGTTTGTATATCTGTATGCCCGTGAAAAGCTTGTTCTCCCTTATCGCCTCGAAACTGCAAACTTCTCTACAAATTCCGCAGGTTGAACAAGCCTCGCTAATTTTTATTTCTCCAGTTATGGCGTAATCCCTCTGCATTTTACAAGAATCGCAGTGAATCTCTATAACGTTCTTCGGACAGACGTATTCGCAAATTTCGCAGTATATGCATTTATCTTCGTTAATTGCTGGAGAACCCCTTTCTATTCTAATCGCGTCGACGGGGCAGAACATGACGCAGTTTCTGCATTCGATGCAGCCTTCGTATATTTTTATATATCCGTGTCTAATTTTATCTTTGTCCAAAACTTTTTTGACGGTTATCGCATCTCTCGGGCAATTTTGAGCGCAAACTCCACAGTAAACGCATCCTTCAACGTCTATCTTCGAGTAGTGAACTTTTTCAAGAAGTCTTGTGAAGGGGGCATCTATGCTTAAAGCTCCGTATTGACAGTAAACTGCACAAATACCGCAATTAACACAAGTATCGTCAATAATTACGTTAAAATTTCCATCGGCAGTTACGGTAATCGATCCTTTGGGGCAAACTCTCTCGCAAAGCCCACACCCAATGCAGTTTTCGGCTTTAAACTCCACTTCGGTCGTCATCGGGTTTGGATAAAAAAATCATTGTATTTAACTATTTTGCTAAGAGTACATATAATAACCTTTATGTCTGTTTGTATTGATAAGTATTGTTCACCTAAAACAGCTCCAGTACTTGGAGTGGATGCTCCTAACTTCAGCTACGGTATCTCTAACTTTCTGGCTTGCGTAATCTCTTTTTCTCCATCTGAGCTCCGAAAGAATTTTGGCTGGTTCCCTTATATTTGAGATGTCCATTCCGGCGAGAGCAGCGATAATTCCAAGGTTCGTGTACGGTAATGCGCTTTCAACGCTGTAGCCACCTTCTAAAACTGCGACGAGTCTCCCCTTACAGAGCTTTTCAGCGAGATTGACGGCTCTTTTCATCATCTCGGCGTAACCTCTGGCAGTTAAAGCTAAACCCGTGAGCGGATCGGTAAAGTGGTTGTCCTGTCCGGCGGAGATTGCTATAAATTCGGGTTCGAACTCTTCGGCAACTGGCTCGATTACCTTTTCAAAAACGTAGAGGTAGCTTTCGTCTGAAGTTCCGGGTGGAAGGGGGATGTTTATCGTGTACCCTTCCCCCTTCCCTCTCCCAACTTCGTGGGGGTAGCCTGTGCCGGGATAAAGGGGCATTTGATGCGTTGAAATGAAGAGAACGCTGTCGTCTTCGTAAAAAATCTCCTGCGTCCCATCTCCGTGATGGGCGTCCCAATCCAGTATCAAAATTCTTTTGAAACCTCTTTTCTTCAACCACTCCACCATCACAGCCATGTTGTTTATATAGCAGAAACCTGCGCCAGTGTAGGGTTTTGCATGATGCCCCGGAGGGCGAACCATGGCGAAAGCGTTTCTAACTTTCCCTTCGACAACCCACTTTGCAGCAGTTATAGCTCCTCCGGCTGCAAGCATTGCTATTTCGTACAGTCCTACTGGCACGTTTGTGTCGAAATCTATGAATCCTCCGGTTTTGCTTGCCCTTTTCAGAAACTCTATGTACTCTTTCGTGTGCACTCTTAAGACGTCCTCCTCCTTCGCCGGCTCTGGATTAATGAGCACGATTCTCTCATCTTCGAAAATTCCCTCTTCCGTTAGCTGGTCGATCGTGTAAGCTAACCTTTCCTTCCTTTCTGGGTGCGTCGGTGTTTGTTCGTGCTTCAAATACTTCTCGTGAAAGACTATTCCGGTCTTCAAGAAAACTCCTCCCTTATTCCCGGCTCTATCTGGACGATGACGTCAGCTATTTTTCCCCTCCTTATTCCACCCTTTACGACAACGTAAGAGTTGAAGTACAGAACTCTGACGTCCTTTTCCTCTACCTCCTCACCGAAATCCTTCGCTATGGAAATTAGTTTGTCCACAGCGAGTTGTATTAACTCCTCATCTTCGGGGAATCCGTATATTCTGTCTTTAATGAAGGTTGCCTCCCCGTCGTAAACGGCGATTTTATTTTCTGTGTCAAATCTCGCATAGAGCGTGTAGCTCAGCCTCGATACAGCCACTCCTACAGCGTTGGCTGATTCGCAATGTTCCGGGACGATGTACTTCACTCCAGCCTTCTTAGCTATGTCCTTTATCAAAAACGGGGCGAGAAAGCCTGTTCCGATTATTTTCTCTGCTTTGAGTTCTTTAATCTTTTCGGCGACAATGTTTATGAAATCCTCAACGGCTCTCTCGCAGTCGTCTCTCTTTGCCTCTCTCGATTTTTTGTAGTCTCCTATTTCGTAACCGAGGCAGTTGAGAGCATCAGTTAGCGTGAAAGAGTTTCCTCCAAAGGCTATTGGCTGGGAAATTCTAACGGGTTTTATGGTTTCTTCAACGAGGCTGTCCCCTCCAAATGGAATTGAATGAGACTCTACACACCTCACGCAGCTTTTTAGTCCTCCTATGACCGCTCTCTCAATTATCTTTGGTTTTCCGTCTCCCAAGAAAACGAAGTCCGTCGTTGTCCCTCCGATGTCGACAACAAGTGCATACTTTTCTCCGGTAAGGAAGTAAGCCCCAAAAGCTACAGCGGCGGGACTTGAATTGTACAGCTCCGAAGGGTTGTTCAGGGCTATCTGGTAGGGGATAATTCCTCCATCTCCCTTATAAAAATAAACCTCGTTGTAATAAGCTTTGACGCTTTTTACCATCTCGTGAACTTTTTTCATGAGCTTTGCGTTTATAATCGTGGTGTTTATTCTCAGCGGGTAGTTCAAAACCGGTATGTGATGACTCAACGCTATTTCGTCCTCGCTATAGTACTTTTTAGCGATTTCATAAGCTTTTAACTCCAATTCCGGATTTCTTATTGAGAACTTGCACGCTATAGCTAAGCAGTCCGCTTTGTTTTCCCTTAAAACCTCTTCTACCTCTCTCTCATCCAAATCTTCAACAACGTCTCCTCTGTGGTTTACCGCTCCTTTCAGCTGTTTTCCGTAACTTTCGTAATTTAACCCGCTACCGGGAAACAGTATAACCTGCGCCTTTATCTCATCGAACTTGGAAACTATGAGGTTTAGCGGAACAGATGTGCTGATTACCAACTTAATCTTCTTCTCTCCAACGAGTTCGGAAAGTTTTCTGAAAACAGCGTCAAAACCCAAATAGTTTGGAATTTTAGCGGTCTTTATTTCCTCCCCAATAACCGCTATATCTGTGTTCGTCCCGCCTATGTCGATGCCCACTCGCATACTCTTTTACTCTTTTTCCTTCTCGGCTCTTCTCTTAAATACGTCCTTGATTATTATTATGTCTCCAACCGACTTCACGAGCCTGTATGGGATTAGAACTCCTCTATATTTCGTGTTTATTAGAGCTTTGTTAACCTCGCTGACCGCGAGACTTTTTATTTGCCTTCTTTCGACATCGATAACGACATCATCAACCTTGCCGACGTATCTGCCTTCATCCGTGTACACTTTCATACCGAAGAGCGATGAGATCTCTCCTATCATTAATCTACTTGGAACGCTCATAATATTTAAAACATTTCCAAAAATTGACTTTCAAACTCGTAAATTAATAAATGAGATAGAAATTAATTTATTTCACCTCTTCCTTATGTAGTCTAATGTTTGAACTCCTCATAAGCTTGGCGCTTGCGATGATAGCTTTGTACAATTCGGTTATGTACCTCCAGCTTACAGATGAAGAAAAAAGTTTTTTGGAAAGTAAGTGGAAGGACTCCTTGGTATTATCCATTTTCATGATAGTAATTCTCTCTGTAATTTCCGTTCTCGAAATCCTGAAGCTTTATCAAATACTGGCGTTCGGAACTGTTGGAAACTTTTTAAGCGTGTATACCGCTGTGGCTATAATGCTTTTAATCCCCTCCGCATTCTTACTCCACGACATCCTATCGATAAAGGACTCCTTCAGGAATTTTGCTCCAAAAATAGACCTTAAGGCTGTCTTGCTGGTACAAGGTTTTGCGGTTTTCTGGCTTTACCTGACTTTTATTGAGGAGAGATTTGCTCACGTTGTGTACTTGTTCTCTCAATCTCTAAAAGCGATATTTATCGTGTCCTTGATACTGATTTTTTACGTTTCCTCTCTTCTATATAGATACTTTAAGTTGCTTAGGAGGGGGGATATCATCGTTCAGATCGACTTTTCTTCTTATCTATTCCAGCTGAGCGTTGCCATAGCTGTTTTCGGATTTTACATGCTCACGAGATCCACTTACTGCGGACAGGCGGTTTGTGCGGTTTTAATCGCATCTTTCGGAATTCTGCTAAACAACGCTTTATCTTCGCTCGGCAGAGCCCTGAAGCAGAACATCGGTGGTTACACCTTCGAAATATAGGATGGAGTTTCGGGCTCAAGAATTTCTTTAACGCTATCTAAGAATTCCTCGTAGATGTGAGCATCTACCGAGAAATGATAGTACTTATAATCTCTCTCGTTAATAAGCTGGGAAACGTAGTCCGTGAGGAGGGAGAAAGCGTACATGTTAGCGTGCATGGCTCCGTATATATCATTTGAGCGCATGTAAAAAATTCCCATGAACTTTTTCGTTTTCAAAAACTGGTAGCCTCTCAAGCATGGCGGATCGTCGCTTGTTAAATCCCAAACCCTTGAAATTCCCACATAGCAGTCTCTTCTGTAGGGATTTTCCTTCAGCTTTTTTATACACTCGTAAAGCTGGTCGACTTTCTTCTCATCCCTTTCGCAGTATCTTGCTCTTTCAGCATACGTATATTCCTCACCTTCTCTCAAAATTTTCTCCTTTACCGGCTTATCAAGCTGAGCCGCATGGATGACGTAGTTGTGAGCGTAGTCTATCGCGTATTTCTTCGTGAAAGGGGCTTTGTTGTGGATCTTGTTCTCTCTTGTGTTTTTCACCTCAACGAAAAGTCTGTGAACGAACTTACTCCTCTTTTGCCCTTCAAACAACTCACCCCATTCCGTTTCCTTCTCGAATCCGTTGTAGTATATGACCTCAAGGGCTGAGTGCCATGCGGTGGATTCGTAATCCTCCACTATATGAACTCCAAGTTCGTGAAAACCAAAAACATCTTTATAATTGTGCCTATCAACCCTGTCTAGATCTCTCTTGTAGATGTGGGGAGCTGCCACGAGAAAGGCAACGCTGCCTACTTCTATTTCAGCTCTTTTTGCCACCTCCTCAAGAACATGAAAAACGAAGTCGAAGTTTGCGGAGAAGTAGTTTAAGGCGTCTAAACTTCTTAAATAAGCTGTGGCGTGGAGAGAGTTAAAGTAGTGGAGAAAACTAATTTCCGTAACTGTAGGTGGAGTTTCGCAGAAGTGATCTTCCGGTCTCCAAACCGGGAGAGAAACTCTTCTCGTGTAAGGGGTTTTTCTCAATTTTTCGGCAGCGGTTTCGATTAAATTTTCAACTCTGTCAAGATACGTGTCTTCGCAAGCTTTCCATCCGAAGCTTTCGTCAAAGCTTTGCATGTACGTTGGTTTTTCGCATATCACGAGCTCTGGCTCTATTCTAACCTCCTCACCGAACCTCGATTTAATTTCTACACCTTCCCTCAAAATTTTTCCTATCAAATTCTTCTGGAGAGTCTCGGGATTAGTCTCGATTAACATCTCTTGAAAAGGAGTGTTGAAACGAAATAAATGTTGCGCAGCGAAAGCCTTATTAAGCAACTTTCAAGGAAATAAAATTAAGAGCGCCGGTGGTGTAGCCTGGCTAACACAGGGGCTTGCCGAGCCCCTGCCCCGGGTTCAAATCCCGGCCGGCGCATTCCCAGTTGTTTTTGACCAAGCCTAGATATTCTCGAAGTTTTATCTCTAAAAAAAGCGGAGAGGATTAATCTTTCATCGATAGTCGCTTGCCTTAGCCTAACGCATTTTTTACTAAAAATCTCAGGAAGTTCTAAGGTGATAACGAGGGTTATTGGAAAAGAAATGAGGTTGATAGGTGAAGTTCAATGGGGCAATAAAACCTGCATAGAAGAAACTCTTATTATTCCCTTGAACGACATCAGTATTATGCCATTAACTCTCAAGGAATTAAGCGATAAGGTTGAAAGGATTGAGAGGTTTTTGAAGACGCTCATAGATGTAAATCTCGAACTTATTGAGGAGGTAGAGCCGGAAGAATGGGAAGTTAGAGACATTGAAGATAGAAAGCGTGATGAATTCATAAGGTGGGAAGAGGTTCAGAATGAGTTATGAAAATCAAATTTTAATTTCGAAAAGAGCACTTAAAGAGCTTAAAAACATCCCCGAAAGTGACAGAAAAATTATCAAGGACAGGATTTCAAAGCTTGCGTATTTTCCCTTCGTTCACCTCGATGTTAAAAAGCTTAAAGGCCATGAGAACGTTTACAGGCTAAGATCTGGAAACTACAGAGTCATGTTTGAATATCTAAAAGGATGAGAAGGTAATAAAAATCCTGAAAATCGGAAAGAGGTCGGACATTTACGATTGAAGAGATTCTATTAATTTTTTCAAGCACACATCCTTAGGAACAAGATTAACTTTTCCTCAAGCTGCCATGTTTCGTGGATTTCTGAAGGTAGCTTCAAGAATGAGGTACTTTACCTTTTTGCGCGGTCTTTGAGGCTTTTCGAGAACATCCTTCAACTCTCAGAATCTGTAATCTTCTAGCCTTTGTTTCGTTTTTTGTAAAGTGAGTAAACGACAAAATAATTGAAAAATTTAATATTTTTGAAAAATCTTTAGT
>NZ_WANY01000098.1:0-3157 GCF_015521575.1 Ferroglobus sp. | reverse complement strand
GCTCTTTTCCTCTCAACATCCCACACGATTGGGTAGAGCTTGCAGCCGAAAGGTCTGAATTCGTATATGGAACACTTGCCATTTCTCAGGAAAAAGCACTTGCCATTGACGTTCTTCAAAACCCTCACACCGTCTTTAATTTCGCTGAACTCATCAACCTTGTATCCAAGCTTTTCTATCCTCCTTATATCGTGCTTGCTCAGCTGCATCTCCGTCTCTTCACAGCACTTGTGACAGTTTATTTTTAGGCAATCAAGAACCACTTCCATGTCCAACTCTCTTAAGATATTCCTCAAGAGGTAGCTTTTCTTCTCTTGCAAGCTTTTCGAGAATTTTATACGTGCCGGTAGAGTACTGAATCGCTTTTTTATCCCTCATCGCTATTTCCTTGGGAATAACTTTTTTAGCAGCCTCTCTCAGCACGTACTTCCTTATCACACTTCCTTCCACCCTCTTAACTTTTTCACTTGCCGGAATTGCCAAAGCCACTTCTATCATGTCGAAGGAGAGGTATGGAAGAATAGGCATAACTTCGTTTTTGTAAGCTATCTTCGAGTCCCTCTCAAGGTTGTCTTCGCCAATCCTCCTTATGTCCTCTATCAGCGTATCCTCCAACGCTTTCCCCACAACATGCTCGTATCTCTTGTATCCTCCAAAAAGCTCGTCAGCTCCCTGTCCAAAAACGACTTTGTTGTAGCCAAGCTCCTTGGCAAACTTTGTTACGAAATAAACTGGTACAGCTATCGAAACCTGAAGCGTATTGGTGGTTTCGATACTCCCAACGATTCTCCTCAAGTTGTCTCTAACGTCCTTGGCTGAAAATCTGAAGATCTCTATCTCCCTCCCGAGCATATTAGCTGCTTCTCTCAACCACTCCTCCTCCTTTTCCGAGGCTGTAACGGAGATTAGCGGAGCGTCGTAAATTCCGGCTAAAAGTCCTGAATCTACTCCTCCTGAGAAAGAGATGCAAGCGTCTCTTATCTTCACCTTTTCGAGTATCTTTATTATCTCTTCAGCTGGATCGTCTACCGCTTTTTTCTCAAAAACGTCAAAGAAGCTGTAGGTTTTCCTGTAAATTACCTCTCCATCGTAGGAGATCTTCAAAACCTCTCCGGGCAGAACTTTCATCGGCTCTTCTTCGAAGTACCACTTAAACGAAGATATCGTCAGATCTTCGGAGAAGTAGATTGGTTTCGAGCCAAGAACATCTCTTGAGATGAAAACGTGGGAAGGTTTGAAAGAAACCACGTAGTAGAGCATTCTGTTCTCTATCGGAGCTTTTTCAGATATTTTCGGCTTTTCAGCAGCGTCGAAAAAAGTCAAGCCCTCTTGAACGGATGGATACCTTGTATTTGCGTAAATTCTCTCTATCTTGCCTTCCCTAACATCCGACGTTACGAATATTGACATTTTCCTAAATTCTTTGGGGATTTCTTTTTAAAATTTTTTCCGAAGAAGAACGGACGATCAATAGTTTTTCATAATCAACTTGGAAAACTTCTCCGCTTATTGTTTCGTTGGCGTAACAAGTTCAAAAAAGAGAAAATTAAATTCTCTCGAAAACCATCGCTATACCCATACCGCCTCCTATGCATAACGCCGCTAAGCCGAGATCCGCTTTTCTCCTTTCCATTTCGTGAATTAACGTGACGGTTATCCTTGCTCCGGTAGCCCCTATGGGGTGTCCCAAGCTTATCCCGCTTCCGTTGACATTCACCTTATTCAAATCGAGGTTCAATTCCTTAATTACAGCCAAAGCCTGGGCTGCAAAAGCTTCGTTCAGCTCGATAAGATCGATATCGTCTATGGAAACTCCCGCAAGCTTGCAAGCCTTCTTTATAGCGGGAATCGGCCCAAGACCCATGTAAGCGGGATCGATTCCGGCAGATGCGTAACTTAAGATTCTTACTTTAGCCTCAAGTCCGCTCTCTTCCGCTGCTTTGTCGTCCATTAAGAGCAGAGCAGCTGCTCCATCATTTATTCCGCTTGCGTTTCCAGCTGTGACCGTCCCGCCTTCTTTGAAAACCGGTGGAAGCTTAGCCAGCTTTTCCAAACTCGTATCCCTCCTCGGATGTTCGTCAGTATCAACAACTCTTTCCCCCTTCTTTTCCTTAACAACAACCGGAACTATTTCCTCCTTGAACTTTCCTTCGTCTATGGCTCTAACTGCCCTCATGTGGCTTTCAAAAGCGAGCTTATCCTGCTCTTCTCTGCTTATCTTATAAAGTTCCGCTATATTCTCCGCTGTCACACCCATGTGATATCCGTAGAATTTCTCCCAGAGACCGTCGTAAACCATTACATCTATGACCTCATCGTAAACGTTTATGCTCATTCTGTAACCCCATCTGGCTTTAAGCGAGGCATAGGGGGAGTTGCTCATGCTTTCCATTCCTCCAGCTATTATGCACTTCGCATTTCCCGAGCGTATCTCCGAAGCAGCTAAGGCTAACGCCTTCAGTCCAGAGCCGCAAACTTTGTTTACCGTGTATGCCGGAATCTCTTTGGGAACTCCGGCGAAAATTGATGCTTGCCTCGCCGGATTTTGTCCCTGTGCAGCCTGAATTACGTTGCCCATTATGACCTCGTCGATTACTATTTCATCTCCCTCGTAATCGAAGTACTTCTTTTCGAGTTCGATCATTCCTTTCTGAAGTTTCTCCGGGTAGAACTCGTAAGCTTCCTCGCTGGCTTTAGGTTTTACTTTTAGCTTTTTAAGAAGACCTTTGATGGCAATGCTTCCAAGCTCGTAAGCTTTCAAGCTCGCCAAACTCCCTCCAAATCTGCCAACGGGCGTTCTAACCCCATCGACGATAACTACCATGAACGAAAATTTTAGAAAGCAGCTAAATATTTTTCGAAATATGATCGAAGATTTGCTCGATGAGGCGATAAAACTCGCGGGAAAGAAATTTGTTGAAATAGAGGAAGAAAAAATAACGATTTTTGGTGATATTCATGGAGATTACTCGACAATGAAGAAGCTTATGAAAGACGCTCATGGATTTTTCATTTTTCTTGGGGACTACGAAGATAGGGGGAGAGAAGCTTTAGAGGTTTATGAGGAGGTGCTGAAGCTATACGTTGAAGGAAGAGCCGTTATGCTCAAGGGCAACCACGAAACCGGAGAAGCTTTTCCCCACGATTTTCCAGCTCT
>NZ_WANY01000097.1:0-8166 GCF_015521575.1 Ferroglobus sp. | reverse complement strand
TCACAGCCTCGCTCATGTTCAATCCTCGTTGCTTTTCTAAGTTCTCTCTCACAGCCTTCTCGTTTATCCCCAGCTCTTCCACGACTTTGATAGCTTTTGTGAGAATGTGGTCAAGCAAAACTGTAACTTCGACCAAAATTATCCTCTCCGCTGATGAATTCGTTAGATCTCTTTCCTCCCACAGAATCGAGCTTTGATATTGGGGCTCAACGAAACCTCTTATTACTCTCGCCAATCCGCAGATTTGTTCGCTGTCTATCGGATTCCTTTTGTGGGGCATCGTGGAGCTGCCGACTTGCTTTTCTCTTTCGAACCTCTCGAAAACTTCTGCAGTTTCGGCTCTCTGAAGAAGTCTTATGTTTGTCGCTATTTTTTCAAGTGTTGCCGCAACGTTTGCCAAAAACCCGACGTACTCGCAGTAGACGTCTCTCGGAACTATCTGACTGCTTATCTCAGCCGGTTTTAAATTGAGGAATCTCATTACCTCATTTTCAATTTCAAAGCCGTCCTTTCCGAAAGCAGCTTGCGTCCCAACTGCACCGCTCATCTGCCCGACTAAGATCCTTTTCTTCATTTCTTCCAGTCTTTCCAAGTGTCTCTTTACTTCACTCGCCCACAGGGCGAATCTAAAGCCGTAAGTAGTTGGAAGTGCTGCCTGTCCGTGAGTTCTACCCAAGCAAACGAGGTTTCTATACTTCTCGCCTTTCTCAGCAAGCTTCAAAGCAAGCTTCGCCAGTTTTATTTCCAGTATTTTTATCGAGTCCCTCAGCTGAGTCGCAACAGCAGTATCTATTATATCATTCGATGTCGCTCCAAAGTGTATCCACCTGTCATCTTCAGCCACTTCCGCTATAGCTCTAACAAGAGCCATTACATCGTGCTTTATCTCGGCTTCAATTTCCTTCACTCTCTCCGGACTTATCCTCCTCGCCCTCTTAGCGAGTTTCTTTACAGATTCTTCGCTTAGGTATCCAAGTTTGGCGAGAGCTTTGAGAAGAGCTATTTCTACTCTTATCATTCTCTTTATCCTGCTTTCTTCGCTCCAAATTCTCTTCATTTCCTTAGTACCGTATCTATAATCTATCGGATGAACGATCATCTGAAGGAGATCATTACGAGAATTTAAAATGTTTGGGCTAAACCTTCGAAATTCTTCAGTGAAAATCAAGAGCGATAACCTTCGACAAGCTTTCGAAATACTTCTTGAAGGTGAAAATTTTATATACCCTCCAGCAATTAGCTCAAGAAAGGGAGGTGGATAGAATGGCAAAGGAGAAGGAACACATTAACGTGGCTATGATCGGACACGTCGACCACGGTAAGTCGACGTTAATCGGAAGGCTGCTTTACGATGCTGGAGAAATCCCAGAGCACTTAATTGAGAAATACAGAAAAGAGGCCCAGGAGAAGGGTAAAGCAACTTTCGAGTTCGCTTGGGTAATGGACAAATTGAAGGAGGAGAGAGAAAGAGGTATCACGATTGACGTAGCTCACAGAAAGTTCGAGACGGAGAAGTACATGATCACTATCGTCGACTGCCCGGGACACAGGGACTTCATAAAGAACATGATCACCGGTGCTTCTCAAGCTGATGCTGCAATTCTTGTTGTAGATGTAGTGGATTGCGTACAGGCTCAGACCAAGGAGCACGTATTCCTTGCGAGAACCCTCGGAATTAACCAGTTAATAGTGGCTATCAACAAGATGGACAGAGTAAACTACGATCAGAAAGCTTTCGAAAAATGCAAGGAAGCGGTAGCTAAGCTGATAAAGCTTGTAGGTTACAAGCCTGAGGAGGTTCCTTTCATTCCGGTTTCAGCCTACTACGGAGACAACGTCTTCAAGAAGAGCGACAAAATGACTTGGTACAACGGTCCGACGATAAAGGAGGCTTTGGACTTGTTGAAGCCACCTGAGAAGCTCATCGACAAGCCATTGAGAATTCCGATTCAGGACGTCTACTCGATCAGCGGTGTCGGAACTGTGCCGGTGGGAAGAGTTGAAAGCGGAGTGCTTAAAGTTGGAGACAAAGTAATCTTCGAGCCGCCGGGTGTTGTCGGAGAGGTTAAGAGCATCGAAATGCACCACGAGCCAATCAAAGAAGCTTATCCCGGAGACAACATCGGATTCAACGTCAGAGGAGTTAGCAAGAACGACATAAGGAGAGGAGATGTCGCCGGACACCCAGACAACCCACCAACTGTAGCAAGGGACTTCACCGCTCAGATCGTAGTTTTGCAGCACCCGACAGCCATAACAGTTGGATACACTCCTGTAGTGCACGCTCACACAGCTCAAGTGGCTTGCAGGTTCGTGGAGTTGCAGAAGAAGATCGATCCGAGGACTGGAGCTGTGAAGGAAGAGAACCCGCAGTTCCTCAAGACTGGTGATGCTGCCGTTGTAAAACTTGAGCCGACGAGACCGATGGTAATAGAGAAGGTGAAGGACATCCCACCGCTCGGCAGGTTTGCCGTAAGAGACATGGGAATGACGGTAGCAGCTGGAATGGTTCTTGACGTAACTCCAAGGAAGTAATCTTCCTCAATTTTTATTTTGTTTGGGTGTTTGATATGGCAATTAAAGGCTACAAAGCAAGGATCAGGCTCTCTGGATTAAACCCGAAGGATCTTGACAGAATTTGCAGGCAGATAAGAGAGATTGCAGAAAAGATGGGCGTCGAAATTTCCGGACCGATTCCGCTGCCAACGAAAAGGTTGGTGGTGCCGGTAAGAAAGTCGCCCGACGGAGAGGGAAGTGAAACGTGGGACCACTGGGAGATGAGGATCCACAAGAGACTGATTGACATCGCAGCCGATGAGAGAGCTTTAAGGCAGATAATGAGAATTCAGATTCCTAAGGACGTGAACATCGAAATAGTCCTTGAAAGCTAAATGTTTTTGAAAGTCACTTTTCTCGGAACTTCTGGGACAGTTCCGAGTGTCGATAGAAACACTTCTTCTATTCTCCTCAACTATTCTGGTTGCAAAATTCTCTTCGATTGCGGAGAAGGGACGCAAAGACAGATGATGAAAGCGAAAACTGGATTCAATTTAGAGGCGATATTCATAACTCATCTCCACACCGATCACTTCATTGGGATCTTCGGTTTGCTCGAGACGATGTCTTTAAACGGTAGAGAAAAGCCTCTTTCGATATACTCTCCAAACTCGAAATTTTTGAGAAAACTCTTCAGGGAATTCGGTTACCACAATTTGGAGTTTCCGGTTAGGGTTGTAGGGTTGAAAGACGGGGATTTCGTTAGATTCGAAAATTTCAAAGTTCTGGCTTTTAAAACCGATCACATAGTAGAAAGCTTGGGTTACGCTTTCATAGAGGACGAGAGAAGGGGAAAATTTAACGTGGAAAAAGCAAGAGAGCTCGGAATTCCTCCGGGTCCATTATATTCGAAACTCGTGAGAGGAGAGGCAGTTGAGTTCGGAGGGAGGATAATAACTCCGGACATGGTTTTAGGGGAAAAAAGACCGGGGTGGAAAGTCGTTTACACCGGCGATACGGCTCCGGTGGAAAAGCTTTTAGAGATCGCTAAAAACGCTGATTTACTAATACATGACGCAGCCTTCACCTCTGATCTCAACGATTGGGCTAAAGAGACTAAGCACTCAACAGCGAGGGATGCGGCTGTAATTGCGAAAAAAGCTAACGTGAAAAAACTCGTTTTAACACATATAAGCGCACGCTACTCCAAAGAGCCGGAAAAACTTCTTGAGGAGGCTAAACAAATTTTCGAGAACGTGGTCGTTGCTGAAGATTTCATGGAAATCGAATTAGAGAGGGATTAACCTCGCGAGGAGAGTTACTATTTTGGAGTAAATTCCGAAGGCAAAGAGGAAAGCGTAGAGAACGATTATAACTCCAGCTACTTTCCTTATCCTATTTTCGTATCTTGCTATTTTTCCGTAGGAGATTTTCTCTGAAGAGAGGGCTATGAGGGAAAGGGTTGAAGCTAAGCCTATCCCAAAGCTTAGCATTATCAAAGCTCCCTTCTCACTTCCAGATAATGCTGCGTAGCTCAGTAAAGCTCCGATAAACGGGCCTATACAAGGAGACCAGACGAGACCGAGGGAAAATCCGAGGAGGAGGGGAGATGTCACGTTGAAAAATCTCCCGGATATCCTGCTAACAACGACGACGTACTTTTCGTAGACTCTATCCTCAAGCAGCACGATACCGAAGAGAAGGAGAAGAGTAGATGCGATAACTCTCGTTAGAAGGTAATTGGAGAAAACTCCCGCAAAGTAGCCGAGAGCTACGAAGGTAGCCACCATAGTGAAAACTATTAGGAAAACTTCTTTCCAAGAGAATCTCCCTGCCGAGAAAATAACCGGGATCAAAGGGAGAACGCAGGGTGAGATTACGGAAACCACTCCTGCTAAAAAAGCTAAGGCGAATTCTATCATATCTTCAGCTTTCTTCTTATGTAAGCGTCGACAACATCTGGAAGCTCTATTCCGTTCTCCGTTATTTTAAACTCGCTCATATCGACCGGAATGTATTCTGACGCTCTTATAATTTTCAGAAACCTTTTAACTTTCCCATCTACCCACTGCCTCTCCAACTCCATTATATCGGAGAAGATCAAGCTGACAGAGGTTTCGGTGTGAATGTCGTGAGCGTTTTTAACGAGGGTAAATATTCCGCAACTGTTCTCGCTTTCCACTCTAACGACTATATTCCTCAGAAAGTGTATAAGCTTCTGGGGAGGGTGATAGAGAAGCAAGCCAGAGATTGAGTCGAAGGCTAAGAAATAGTTACTTTTTAAATTGTCGAGGGCTTTGCCTATCGCCAAGCTCACCTCGTTGAGGTTGAGGGGGTTGGAAACGATTAGATCCTTGTTGGTGTGGGTCGGTCTCCTCTGCCAGGTATGAGTGTCGACTATCCACAAGTTTATTCCTTTAAACGTTGACTCGATCTCTTTTCTGACGATATCGGCACTCTTCGTTGTTGTGATCCAAAGAACTTTATTGAATTCACCCAAATACTTATAAATTAACCTCGTTTTTCCTGTTCCCGGTTCCCCTATGATGAGTATTGTGGACATTACATCAACCTCACTTTAATTTTTTCTTTGCTTGTTAATAAATTTTTCTTTCCATATCGTAACTACCCTCTGAGGAAATCTCCTATTCTCTCCACCGCTCTCTTCAAATTTTCCATGGAAGTTGCATAGCTTATCCTGATCCAATCGGTGAATTTTCTCCCAAATGCACTTCCGGGGGTTACGGCAACTTTCTTCTTTTCAAGCAACTCTTCGCAGAATTTTTCGCTGTCCATTCCGACTTTCACGAACATGTAGAACGCTCCTTTGGGAGGAGCGAATTCGAGATCCATTTCTCTCAGACTTTTCTCAAGAAATTCTTTCCTTCTCCTAAACTCCTCAACCATTTCTTTTAAAAAGCTGTGATCCCCTTTCAAAGCTGCCAAACCTGCGTACTGCACGAAGGTTGTTGGAGAACTGACACTGTGGGATTGTATTTTCTCCATCCCCTTCACGATCCATTCTGGAGCGGCAGCATACCCGAGTCTGAAACCCGTCATCGAATAGGTTTTGGAGAAGCCGTTTATCGTGATAGTTCTTTCGAGCATGTCGTCAAAAGAGGCTAAGCTAACATGCTCTCCTTCGAAAATTATCTTTTCGTAAATTTCGTCCGACATAACTAAGATGTCGTGATCAACAGCCAGATCTCTTACCTTCTTTAAAAACTCCTTCGGATAAACTACTCCGAGGGGGTTGTTGGGGGAGTTTATGACGATCATCTTTGTCTTACTCGTCACGTAATCTTCGATGGGAGCATCTTCAAAATTCTCTCCGTGTTCAACCCAAACCGGCTTTCCTCCAGAGAGAATTACGCAAGGTTCATAGCTCACCCAAGCCGGATCGAGCAAGATTACTTCGTCTCCCTCTTCAAGGGTTGCCATCATAGCCTCATAAATGGCGTACTTCGCTCCGGGGGTGACGATTACGTTTTTAGCCTCGACGTTTATCCCGTTCTCCTCTCTTAGTTTCTCCGCTATGGCTTCAAGAAGCTCGGGAATCCCTTTTGTTGGAGCGTACTTCGTCTTACCTTCCATTGCAGCTTTGCAAGCAGCTTCTACGATATGCTTTGGGGTGGGAAAATCCGGTTCTCCAACTCCGAGGTCTATAACGTCCTCTCCTCTCCTTTTCAGCTCTTTAGCGATTGAAGAAATCTTCATCGTGGCGGAGGGTTTTATCCTATCTACCCTCCTCATACTCTTTCAGCCTCCTCACGAGCTTTACAGCTGCTTCAACAGCTCTCTTAGCGTAATCAACCCTTTCGTGAGCTGCCAATCTTCCCATTCCCGGACCGCTTATACCAAGCGTTACTGGCTTTCCGTACTCGATGCTTAAATCCATGATCTTCCTTGCAGCATGCTGAGCTACCACCTCATCATGCTCCGTCTCTCCTTCAATCACGCAGCCGATGGCAACGATGGCATCGACGTTCCCCTTTTCGAGCATTTTTTTAACCGCAATGGGTATATCGAAAGCTCCCGGAACCCTGATCGTTTCGGAAATTTCCGCTCCAAGAAATTCCGCATGTTCTTTTGCGAGAATTTCCATCATGTACGTTATATCTCTGTTGAATTCAGAAACGACCAAGCCGAGCTTGATTTTTTCCATGTTTTCCTCTGGACGCTCTAAATATTTATAAATTTGTATGCCTCAGTAGAGATCTTCGTTAAAAAGATAGGTAACGACGAAACCCTCTTCGAACTCTTCAAATCTTTCGACCTTTGCATTCAAATCCACTATTACGTCCTCAAAGTAATCGTATATTCCGCAGGAGACGCAGAATGGTCCGGTAAACAGAACTTTAGCCCTTCTCTTTTCAAATTCTAAAAGCTCCGCGTGAGCTTCTGGGCTTCGGTATCTGTTGAATTTCTCGATTTCTTCTTTAAGCTTAAGCAAGGGAGTGTATCTAAACTTTCCCTTTAAGCCTTTCTTCTCGATTCTGCTTTTTATGTAGGGGCAGGAAACTTTGACGTTTTTCCCTTCAAGCTTTTTCAAAACTTCTTCAACGAGTTTAGAGGCGTATCCTTTTCCTTTCGCATCTTCTACGGTTACGGTTTCAATTAAATGTATCTCATCGTTTTCTTCGAAAGCTATCCAACTCAGAATCCTGTCTCCGTCTTTTAAAACGAATTTTCCCTTATTCTTAACAACTTCCATCACCAGACCTCCCTAACTATCCCGAATTTTCTAACAATATCGTTCCCGTCTTTATAGCTTTCGCTCAAATTAATTCTGAGGATAGCCGCTGAGCTTAAGCCGTAGGGGATTGCCGTGGAGCCGAGGGTGATTAGGTATCCATCCTGTTCGACTAAAAGAACTTTGTACGGCTGGTGGGACCTAATAACGCAGCTAAACCCCTCATCTTCACAAAAAGTTCTCGTCAAATCCCTTCCGAAATAGTAGCCTATGCCCCTATCGTAATTAAATTCGCAGCCTCTTCTCTCCATCGGATCGTTCCAGAGTATTTCTGTCTCGTATTTTTCTGGATTTCTTTTCAATTCGCTGAACGATACAACTCCTCTGCACGAGTTCGTGGCAAGTCCTCCGTGACATAGAAACAAATCTCCGGCAACTGCAAAAAGAGGTAGTTTTTCCCAGAGTCTTTTAAATAAGCTATACAGCTCTCCCACTCCCTTCTCTTCAAGAAGAGCTGGAAAATCGTGGGGAAAAGCTTCTCCGGTTTCGTGGTTGCCCTTGAGCATAACGGCTTTTCCTTCAACGTATAGCTTCAGCACCTCCTCATAAACTTCTAAAGCCTCTCTCCCCCTATCTTCGTAGTCCCCAAGAAAAATGAAAAATCCATGAGCGTCTTTCATAAGCTTCTTCATTGTCGAGTAATCTCCGTGAATATCACCAAAAATCGTTATCTTTTCTTCCTCTATTTCAACAAATTTCTTTCCCGCGAGTTTTATCGCCTCATCAAGCAGATCTTCGATCATATTTCGAAAAATATTTAGCTGCTTTCTAAAATTTTCGTTCATGGTAGTTATCGTCGATGGGGTTAGAACGCCCGTTGGCAGATTTGGAGGGAGTTTGGCGAGCTTGAAAGCTTACGAGCTTGGAAGCATTGCCATCAAGGGTCTTCTTAAAAAGCTAAAAGTAAAACCTAAAGC
>NZ_WANY01000096.1:0-7076 GCF_015521575.1 Ferroglobus sp. | reverse complement strand
GTAAGAGGTATTGGTGTGAAGGAAAAATGTTTTGAACTAATAAAAGAATGTCTCAACCCTTGGAGGTATCAGATTCTTTTGTTGCTGTCTAAAAGGAAGTACAAGTTTTCTGAAATGGTAAAGGAGTTGAACGCCCCGAAGTCCACAATTTCGAGAGCGCTAAGCAGGTTGGAGGAGCTTGAGATGGTCAGAAAGCGGGGAGAGGTTTACGAGATCAGCTCCTACGGAGACTTGATTCTTGCAACTTTCGAGAATCTCGTTGAATCTTTTGAGTTCGAGGAGGAGATAAAGAAAGCCGAGGAATTCTTAAAAATGCTTCCCCCGTACTTAAAGCACGGATTTCCCCTCGTGCTAAGATTTTCAGAGAAATTCGAATTCTTGGACGGAGTGATTAGGGGACTCGAAGACCTTTCGAGGGTGAGAGAATACGGGTTGTACATCGACAGAATAATCAACTACGACATATACAAGCTGATGGTAAACCTGAACCTTCAAGGAGCTTCTGAAAAAGTTATTTCGAGCAGAGACACCCTGCGAGATAGGCTCGAAACGATAAGGCAAGTGTTGATTGACATGGACTTGAGTAAAAAGGAGATGAAGATTGTCAGGGACAAAATAGAGATAAAGGTTTACGACACGCCTTTACTGCTCGGAGTTTTCGATGGTGAAATCGTCTACTTCCAGTACTACCACACGTACTCGCCGATGTTTCGAAGCGAGAATAAGGAAGCTGTTGATTGGTGCGAGAGCGTCTTTTACTACTTCTGGAAGAGAGCTTCGCCGGTGGATGTAAAAGGAATGATCGACGAACTTATAGCCGAGATTTGAGCTTTTTGAAGTTTTCCTCGACAACCTTTTCCACTTTTTTGTATATGCTGTTTCCTTTTGCGTCGATTCCCACTATACATGGCCCGAAGTTCTCCACCTCGAAAACCCATACGGCTTCCGGCATTCCAAGATCTTCCCAGTAGACAGCTCTCACTTTTTTTATCGCCTTTGCAGCTAAAGCTCCAGCCCCGCCGGGGTAGGCGAGGTATACCCCTTTGCCCTTCAAAGCCTCCACAACTTCGTCACTCATGCCGCCTTTTCCCACTATAGCCAAGCAATCTACCTTTTCGAGAATTTTGGTGGTCATGGGGTTCATTCTTGCGGAAGTTGTTGGACCAGCTGAGATAACTTTGAACTCGTGATTCTTTTTTATTATCGGCCCGCAGTGGTAAATAACCGAGCAATTCAATTCGAATGGTAGCTCCTCTCCTCTTTCGAAAAACTCAAGAATTCTCATATGCGCAGCATCTCTTGCAGTAATTATCTCCCCAGAAATGTAAACGGCATCTCCCACCTCAAGCTTTAACAAATCCTCCTTTTTTAAAGGCGTTTGCAGCAGCATGTTATCACCTCAACTCAACCCAAGCCCTCCTGTTAGCCCAACATTGTATGTTTACCGCTACCGGCAAAGAAGCGGTATGGCAGTGACCCATTTCAACGAGGACCGCTAAGGCTGTGTATTTTCCTCCGAGTCCGCCAGCTCCTATTCCAAGCTCGTTCACAGCATTAAGTATTTCAAGCTCGAATTCGTTCATCTCGGTCACGTTTCTAAGAAGAGCTTTTTTGGCAAGTTTCGCAGCACCGTCGAAGGTCGATCCTATTCCTACTCCAATGAAAATTGGCGGACAGGGCTTCCCACCTGCATTTTTAACCACTTCAACAACGAATTTCTTTATTTCATTTACCTGACTCGGTAAGAGCATTTTCAAAGCTGAAACGTTCTCGCTTCCAGCCCCTTTCGGCATTACCGCAATTTTCATTCTATCTCCTTCTACAATCTCAACGCTTATCAGCGGCATGTGCATTCCAGTGTTGTCCCCAGAATTTTTTCTTGTAATCGGATGCACGGCATTCGGTCTTAGGGGGATTTCCTTAGTCGCTTCGACAACTCCCTCTCTGATAGCATCGTAGAGGTTGAAGTCCAAGCTCAACTCTCTTCCGAGTTCGACGAAAAATACTGGGATGCCAGTGTCTTGGCACATCGGAATTTTATTCTTCGATGAGTACTCAACGTTCTCAAGAATCGCTTTTAGAATCTTTTTAGCATAACCCTCTTCCTCCTCGTATGCCCTTCTTATAGCTTCGATAACATCGTCACTAAGCTTCGTTTCTGCTTCAAGAAGAATTTTTTTTACACCTTCTACGACGTCCTCCCTACTTACCATCTCTCAGACCCCCAAGACATCTTTCATCCCGTAAAGTCCTGGCTTGTCAACGTTCATTATCCATTCAGCAGCTTTTATCGCCCCTCTTGCGAATATCTCTCTGCTCCAAGCTCTATGGTTGATTTCTATTCTTTCGCCAAATCCTATGAACATAACAAAGTGCTCTCCTACAACATCTCCTCCTCTAATTGCCATAACTCCTATCTCGTCTCCCCTCAAACACTCTCCGCTTCTTCCAAAAACGAGTTTTTCAATCCCAAGCTCGTTTTTCACTATTTCAGCAGCCTTCAAAGCTGTTCCACTTGGCGCGTCTCTCTTAAATCTGTGGTGCACCTCCACTATTTCCACGTCGTAATCTTTAAGCAGCTTGGAAGCGACCTCCAAAATCTTCCAGAACACGTTCACGCCAACGCTGAAGTTGGGACTCATGACTATCGGGATTTTCCTGCTTGCCTCCTCAATTACCTTTTTCTGCTCATCGTTTAATCCGGTTGTTCCTATCACGAGCTTCGTATTGGACTTCAAAGCGAGCTTAACGAGCTCTACCGTAGCTTCTGGAACGGAAAAATCTATGGCAACATCGCAGTCTAAATCGCTCATTTCCTGAATTAACGTACCGATCTTTCCAATTCCCGCAAGTTCTCCAGCATCTTTTCCAATTTCTCTGACATCAAAAGCCTGAACGACTTTATGGTTAGCCTCCACAGCGTTTTTAACAACGAGCCTACCCATTCTTCCAGCCGCTCCGTTAACGCAGATGTCCATAGAGGAAAAGAGTCGCGGAAAGTTAAAATGGTTTCCATTTCGGTGGTTTAACGCTTGAAGTTTAGAGCAAGTAGAAACAAGATGAGAAGGAGAAAAACGTCGAATCCGGGGATCTCTTTACTTTCGAAAGTTACTTCGCCCTTCGGAAGCTTCTGTAAAGGAAAGCTTTCGCAGCTCACACCTTTCAAAAGTACTGGATTTCTTGTCTTGTAGTAGGGTTTCCATCCATCTTCCCAGACGATTCTCGAATTGTGTCCAGATAAACCGGCTTTTGCAACCTTAGAGATCTCTTCTATATCCTTCTTACTCAAGCCTGAAATTATCCCATTTTCCTTCAGCCATTCCAATTCGACTCTTACAGCCTCTTTAAAATCGAAGTTATCAACGCTTTCAACTGGCTTTAGGTCCTCGTAAAAGATCTCCTTCCTTTCGATCCTCGCATTTTCCCACTCTCCACCAAAACCAGCTGCGAAAGCTATACTTTTCAATTCCTTCTTTAGTTCCTCGTTCAGCTCTCCTCTAATCGTTACAGAAAGCTGACTTTTCTCTCCTCCAAAAATTGAGATTCTTATCTTTCCATTGTCTTTCTCAGTCTCAAGTAGCTCAACTTCTTTAGATTTCTTCAAAACTTTGTATCCGAGGGAGCTGAGAAGTGAAGACGCTTCCTCGAACTTTGGAGTTACATTCGACTCGATAGTAAGCAGGATTTCCGTAAAATTAACCTCCACTCTTTCCGTCGGAATCTGAATTCTTACACTCAATCCTCTAACTGGATTATTCACTTCTCTTATTATCACAGCAAGCTTATCGCTATAATGGGATCTGTAGATGATTTCCTCGTTTACGATAACGTTTTTCGCTCTTTCGAACTTTGAAAGATCGTAGGAGATACCCGGTTTATTTAATAAAACTTCGAAAGCAAAGCTGTCGGCAGGATTAAAGCATGCGGAAGCCAGACCGATAAGGAAAAAGATAGGCAGCGTTATCGCGACTTTTTTCATAAACGAGGTTAGAGCGAAGAAAACAAAATACTTTTGAAAACGTTAGTTATAATAAAACAGCAAAAATAAAGACCGAATTTCGGGGTCAACTTTTTAACCCATTCCTCTTACTCAAAATATTATGGCAAAAACGTTAGCGGATCTAAAGGGATACCACATAGTTGGAAGACATTCGGCTGTAAAAACGTGCCTCTGGCTTAAGAAGTCGTTAAAAGATGAAGGTTACTGTTACAAGCAGAAGTTTTACGGTATTCCCTCTCATCGCTGCCTTCAAATGTCTCCCGCTTTGATATGCAACCTATCCTGCGTTCACTGCTGGAGACCCCTTGATTTAATGCCGCCATTTAGGGAATGGGACGATCCCGAGTTTATAGTTGAGGAGAGCATAAAAGCTCAGAGGAGATTGTTAAGCGGTTTCTTCGGAACTGTAGGCGTGAACAGAAAGAAGCTTGAAGAGGCTTTAAATCCGAAGCACGTAGCCATAAGTCTAATCGGAGAGCCGACCTTGTATCCGAGAATCGATGAGCTCGTTGATGAGTACAAGAAAAGAAACTTCACGACATTTCTCGTAACGAATGGAACTAATCCGCAAGCTTTGGAGAGGGTTGAACCTTATCAGCTTTATTTAAGCCTCACAGCGTACGATGAAGAAAGCCACAAGGTTTTGCAAGGAACTAAGTGGGAAAAGATAGAGAAAAGTCTGAAGCTTCTTCCGAATCTTGATTTCAGAACGGTTATCAGACTAACTTTAATAAAAGGTGTGAATATGGAGCCCGAAAAATTTGCAAAAATCATAGACGAAGCATCTCCGGATTTCGTAGAAGCAAAAGCTTACATGTACCTCGGTTATTCGAGGAGAAGACTTAAGGCTGAGAACATGCCGGAGCACGAGGACGTTAGAAAATTCGCCGAAGAACTTGCGAAGCTAACGGGATATGAAATTAGGGACGAGTCCGAAGCGAGTAGGGTTGTTTTGCTGGTGAGATGATGCTCGAAGATCTTAAGAGGATTCTTGAGGAAAAGGAAGCTGCAAGAGAAGAGCTTATAAAGCTATCAAGAGATATGAGGCTGAATTCGAGCAAGGCTATAGCCTACATCCACGCAGGAAATTTTGAGAAAGCTGAGGAGCATTTAAAAAAAGCTGAGGAGATTTTCGAAGAGATAAAGAAATTTAAGGAAAAGTTCTGGGACATCTACTACCTCTCCTTTGACGCCATGCAGGAGTTCGTTGAAGCCATAGTCTTCAAGAACGTCGTTGAGAATCTCAGCTTGGAAGTTAATCTGCCAGAGGGCTTAGAACCGGCTCCTATTCTTGGAGGATTTGCGGACTCGATAGGGGAAATGAGGAGGTTTGCTCTTACACTCTTAGTAAAAAATAACGTTGAAGTGGCGAAAAAAGTTCTTGAGCTAATGGAAGAACTGTATTTCAAGCTTGTGGAATTCACTTTCCACGATAAAATCACCGGAAACCTGAGACCGAAACTTGATGTTGCGAGAAATTCCATAGAGAGGACGAAAAGCGATTTGCTATCTGCTATCGTGGCTAAAAAATCAGATGAGCTTTTGAAGAAAATTTCTTAGCCGTCGAATTCGAAGATTTCAGCTCTCTCCACGGCATCTTCTTCTTTAAATTCTGCAACTCTCTCCATTCTCTCTACATCCTCAATCTTCGCTCTCGTTTCCGGATGCTTCGCTATCATCAAAGTGCAGCAGTCTTCGTAAGGCAAAATCGAAATTTCATAAGTACCTATCCTCTTCGCTATCTCTATGGTCTCCTCCTTATCGAAACCTATCAAAGGCGGAAGAACTGGAAGCTCCGAAGCGGAGTAGATCACTCTGATATTGTCAAGCGTCTGGCTCGCAACTTGGGAGAGGGAATCGCCGGTAACTATCGCCTTCGCTCCTTCCTTCTTCGCAATTATGTTCGACATCCTCATCATGCTTCTTCGATAAACGATCATTCGGTATTTGGCAGGAATCACCCTGATTATCTCCCTCTGCACTTCTTCGAAGGGAACCATGTAAAGCTTTACTCTGTGAAATTCGGAAAGTTTCTCAGCCAAGTCTAAAATCTTCTTTCTAACCTGGGGAGAATGGAGAGTTTGATTGAAAAAGTGAGCTGCTATAACTTCTGCTCCCCTCTTCATAGCCAAAAAAGCAGCGACCGGGCTATCTATTCCCCCAGAAATCTGAGCCACAACTCTTCCAGAAACTCCGCATGGTAATCCGCCAATTCCGGGAATTTTTTCGGTGTAAATGTAGCTCTCCTTTTCTCCTATCTCAATGTATACCGTTCTTTCCGGATTCTTTAAGTCCACTTTAATTCCTTTACTGTTTTTGACGAACTCTCCTACAACTCTGTTAACCTCTATGGAGGTTAGAGGAAAGTTCTTGTTGCTCCTCTTTGTCTCAACTTTGAAGCTATCCACTTCACCGACAACTTTCAAAGCGACTCTCTTTATCTCCTCTATGTCGAGATCGCAAACCTCAGCTTTGGCGAAGTACTTTATCCCCGGAATTTTTCTCAGCTTTTCTTCGGCATCTTCAGCTTCAACGATAATTCTTCCGTACCTTCTCCTAACTCTCCCCTCAATTTTTCTTTTTATGTTTTCCATCAGCTTTCTCTCAAAAAAGTCCCGATTCTTCCCTTTTAGGGCAATCTCTCCGTAGTGAACAACGTATATCATAGCGACTTCAGTTTTTTAGCTTCTTTAACAATTCTTTCGAGCTCGGAATTTAAAAGTTCTTCAAAGTTCCCCTTTCTGATTTCGCTGATAACATCCACCTCAAGAATCTTGCTAACGTCAACCCAGTTTTCCCTTTTGAGAAGAACGTATTCTCCCTTGTATTTTTCAACGACCTTCTCCGCCTCCTCTTCACTTTTGAACTTAACTGAGGTGTACAAGCCTAATGCGTTAGTATCTCTGAAAATGTACACTTTCACAGTCTTTCCATTGTAAAATCCGAAGAAGTGATCCGTGGCTTTGTCGAATCCCATGCTCTCGAATTTTTCGATGACATCCCTTGGCAAATCGTCCATCAAACAGCCGCACATTGACTTGATTTCCTCCTTTTTTATAGCTTCCTCCATTCTCCT
>NZ_WANY01000095.1:0-2224 GCF_015521575.1 Ferroglobus sp. | reverse complement strand
GAGAACATACGCTGCATTCATACTCGGACAGGGAAATAAAATTGCGGCTGCTACGCTGAAAGCGATCTCACTTTCAAAAGATTTGACGAGGGCAAAAGCGAAAAGAGGACTCCAGATAAAATTTAGGAAGAGGGAAGATAAAAGAGGCTGTAACCTCAGCTCCCGAATTCTCCCGAACCTAAATCCTATCATAGCTGGGAAAATTGTAAAGAAAACGAGAACCGTTATTACTTCGGAGAGTAGTTTCTGATTTTCAACAGGAAATTCCGTAAGTCTTCCTATCAAAACTCCAAGAGCCGCTGAAAGGAATGCGAAGTAAATTTTGCTCACTCGTGATAGGTTGGTAGATTTACTTATAGTGTTTACCTTTGAGCGACTTTTGTGTTGTCTTCCGGTGACATTTAAATGGCTTTGAACGAAAGACCTTAGCGAAAATTTTAAATATTAATTACGCTAACTTAAAGTTAGGATTACTAAGTTAAGGAGGTGATGTAAATGAGGATTTTCGACCCCTTTGAAGAGTTGAGGAGGATGCAGGAGAGGATGAGCAGACTGCTCGAAGAGTTTGACAGGTTTGCTTTCGAGAGAGAAATAACGGCGCCGCTTGATGTTATAGACGAGGGAGACAGATTTAGAATCGTTGTCGACCTGCCAGGATTCAACAAGGAGGACATAAACGTCTACGTGGAAAACGGAGACCTCGTGATTAAAGCTGAAAGAAAGGAGGAGAAAGAAGAGGAAGGTAAGAACTTCATCAGAAAAGAGAGAAAATACGGCGAGGTTTACAGGAGAGTCTCGTTGCCGAGCGAAGTCGACATTGATAAGATTTCAGCGAAGTACAACAACGGCGTTCTTGAGATAATCATTCCGAAGGTCGAAAAAGAAAAGAAGGTCATTAAAATAGAGTGATCGTTTTCTAAAAATTTTTAGAAATTCTTTCAATTTTGTGAAAATTTCATAAATTTTAAGCACTATTCTTAAACATCTTTAAATATCCTTCAAAAAGCTCCCACTCCATGGAGCCAAACAGCTGGATACTGACCTCAGCAGCCTTGGTAATGCTAATGGTCCCGGGACTTGCGCTGTTCTATGCTGGGATGGTAAGAAAGAAAAACGCCGTGAACATGATAATGCTTTCACTAATTTCATACGTTATAGTCAGTTTGCAGTGGGTTCTCTTCGGTTACAGCTTATCCTTTGGAGATGGAAGCGATTTCATCGGATTTCCTTCTCCAATGCCTGAAGACCTCTTCGCTTTCTATCAATTAACCTTCGCAGCCATCACTCTTGCGATTATAACCAGTGCTGCCGCGGAAAGAATGAAATTTTCCTCATTTATACTCTTCGGGCTGCTTTGGACAACCTTCGTTTATGATCCCTTTGCAAAATGGCTGTGGGGGAACGGGTGGCTTGCGAAACTTGGAGCTTTGGACTTTGCTGGAGGAGCTGTCGTTCACATAAGCTCTGGCTTCGGTGCATTAGCTCTCGCATTAGCTCTCGGAAATAGAGCTGGCTATGGGGAGCATGACATCGAGGCTCACAACATTCCGATGACCCTGCTTGGTGCTGGATTGCTCTGGTTCGGATGGTTTGGTTTCAACGGAGGAAGCGCTTTAGCGGTGAACGAAACTGCCGTTAGGGCGGTTATAGTTACGAACACAGCCGCCGCAACCGGAGCTTTGGTATGGCTTTTGATAAGTTTGAGGAGCGGAAGAGTTGGCTCGTTAGCCTTTGTTACTGGAGCGATAGCTGGACTCGCTTCCATAACTCCGGCAGCTGGTTTCGTTACGATTTGGCAGTCGATAGTCATAGGCATCATTGCTGGAGTTCTCTGCTACTATGCGATGGTTTTCAGGGTGAAGAGGAGGATAGATGAAAGCCTCGACGCTTGGGCGATCCACGGAGTTGGGGGAGCGATAGGAATGCTAATGCTCGGAGTGTTCAACGGAAACTTCGTTCCTCAGCTTGTAGCAGTAGTAGTAACGATAACCTACGCTTTCGTCGTTACATACATAATAGCCAAGATGGTTGATGCTGTAATTGGACTGAGGGTGAGCGAAGAGGAAGAGTACGTGGGCTTGGACATCTCCCAGCATGGAGAATAGGCGTACTCGTGAGGTGGTATGATGAAGAAAATCGAAGCGATAATAAGACCGGAAAGGTTTGAGAAAGTAAAGGAAGAGCTTGAAAGAAAGGGATTCGTTTCGATGACAGTCACTGAAGT
>NZ_WANY01000094.1:0-7416 GCF_015521575.1 Ferroglobus sp. | reverse complement strand
TCGCACTCCTTAGCATACCCCGAATGAGTTACAGAATAGCTGTTGTCGACAGGGATAGATGTCAACCGAAGAAGTGCAGTCACGAGTGTCTGAAGTACTGTCCGAAGGTTAGAACCGGAGACGAAACGATAAAAATAGAGGAGAAAGCTGTAATAAGCGAAGAACTTTGCGTTGGATGCGGAATCTGCGTTAAAAAATGCCCTTTCAAAGCCATAGCCATAGTCGGGTTGCCAAGGGAGCTTGAAGGAAAGGAAGTTCACAGGTACGGGAAAAACGGTTTCGTTTTGTATAACCTACCGATTCCGAGGAAAGGCTACGTAGTCGGATTACTCGGAGCTAACGGGACTGGAAAAAGTACTGCATTAAGAATTTTATCCGGTCAGCTAAAACCGAATTTGGGGAAAGAAGAGGCTGAGTGGGACGAAGTCCTTGAGAGGTTTTCCGGAACGGAGCTCTTCAACTACTTAAAAGAGCTTGCCGACGGAAATATTAGAGTTAGCGTTAAGCCGCAGTACATTGAAGCTATACCGAAGGTTTACAAGGGAAACGTTGGAGAACTACTGAAGAAGGTTGACGAAAGGAACTCTTTCGACGAAATCGTGGAGAAGCTGAATTTAAAAGAAGCTGTGAAGAGAGACGTAAAAGAGTTAAGCGGTGGTGAGCTACAAAGGGTAGCTATTGCTGCTTGTCTGCTAAGAGAAGCTGATTTTTACTTTTTGGACGAAATAACCTCTTATTTGGACATAAACGAGAGAATAAACGCTGCTAAAGTAGTGAAGGAAATAGCTGATAATAAGCCAGTTATGGTTGTTGAACACGATTTAGCTATCCTCGACATGCTAACGGATTTCGTTCACATTTCCTACGGCGAGCCGGGAGTATATGGAGTTATAACGAATGCAAAGGGGACGAGGGTCGGAATAAATCAATATCTCCGGGGCTACTTGGTTGAGGAGAACATCAGAATTAGGGAAAAACCCATAGAATTTGAGGTTTTACAGCCGAGGGAGAGCGAACTTGAAAAGATCGTTTTTGAGTATCCGTCATTTAGAAAATCCTACAAGGATTTCGTTCTTGAGGCAGAAAGCGGAGAGATTAAAGAGGGGGAGGTAATAGGGATAGTCGGAAGGAATGCAACAGGAAAGTCCACTTTCGTTAAGGTTCTGGCTGGAGTTTTGAAGGATGATGAGGAAAAAATCAATCTGGAGTTGAAAGTTTCCTACAAACCCCAGTACGTTAAGGCGGATGTGAGCGTAAATGTCAGAGATTTCTTGAGGGGCATAAATCCCATGATAGATAGTTCCTACTACAAGACAGAGTTCGTGAAGCCTTTGCAGCTTGAAAAGCTCATGGACAAGAATTTGGATGAGCTGAGTGGTGGTGAACTACAAAGGGTAGCTATAGCCGCTTGTTTGTTAAGAGAGGCTGACATATACTTTTTGGACGAACCTTCTGCGCATCTCGATGTGGAGCAGAGGGCGGAAGTTTCAAGGTTGCTCAAGAGGTTCGCGATGAACAACTCGAAGAGCGTTTTTGTTGTAGATCACGACATATACCTCATAGATCTAATTTCCGACAGATTAATCGTTTTTTCCGGAATTCCGGGAGTGAAAGGAAAAGCGTCCAAGCCAATGAGTATGAGAGACGGAATGAACAAATTCTTAGCGGAACTCGGAATAACTTTCAGAAGGGACGAAGAGACTAAAAGACCTCGTGTGAACAAGCTCGGATCAAGGCTCGACAGAGAGCAAAAAGCTGCTGGAGAGTACTATTACTACTTTAAGTAAATGCTGCGAACACCAAATCAAGCCGATAGGTTTATTATGTTTAAAGGTAAACAAATAACCGTATGACAAAGGCTCCCTATAAGAGGGAGTATAAGCAGAGCAGCGGTAGGGGAAAGGATTACACAATCAGGTGCGACGGTTGTGGTAGAAACGTTCCCCGCTTCAAGACTTTCGTCTCTTATTCCGGTTTGAGACTCGATCCCGAACTCGTCAGACTTGTGGGGAAGAAGAACGTTCACATATACATGCAGAAAAAGTATTACTGTCCCAAGTGTGCGAGAAACTTCGGAATCGTTCAACCCGGAAAGCTCGGAAAGAGAAGAAGGGGTGAGTTCCCTTAGAAAACGTTTTATTACCCAATTTTTTGAGATACCTTCGTGATAGTTTCGGCCGTGCAATGTAGAGTGGGAGTTGGAGAGGCTTTTAAAAGTGCTGAAAGGTTAATCGAGAGGGGATTAAACGAGGGAGTCGAAATTTTTCTCCTCCCAGAATACTTTTCTTACAAAGTTGGAGACACGAGCTTGGAAACATCCAAAAAGACTTTGGAATGGTTAAAGGAAAAAAGCAAGGAGTATCAAGTGATTCTGGCTGGAAATATTATAAGAGGCGATAACGACGGTTACTACAACACCCTCTACGTTTTCGAAAAAGGAGAGCTTGTAGCGACTCAAGATAAGCTGCATCCAACGAGAAGTGAGAGGGATCTTGGTATTAAATGCGGTAAAAGGCTTGAAATCTTCGAAATCAAGGGAGTGAAATTTGCAGCTTTGATATGCGCCGACATTCTCTATCCTGAACTTTGCAGGTTGGCTGCTTTAAAAGGGGCTGAAATTGTCTTAAATCCGGTTGTAAGCTTTAAGAGATCCGAATTACCTTCCCAAAGATTGAGACACTGTCTATACTTTTCCAGAGCTTTTGACAACGCTTATGCGATAGTTAAAGCTGGAGGAGTCGGTTTTACTTTCTTAGGAGAGGAGTGCGTTGGGAGGAGTTTAATAGTTTCCCACGAAGGCATTCTTGCCTCCTACGAGAACGAGAACGAAGAAGCTTTGATTTCAGCGAGAATCGATCTGGAGAAGATAAGAATCTACAAGAGAATAAACTACTCCTTGAGCGATAGAAACGTTGACGTTCTCGGAGATTTGCTGAAGGGAGGGATGAACTGCTGAGGGTAGCTTTCAAAGTAGCCTACATCGGCACGAAATTCCACGGCTCTCAATACCAGCCCGAATTGAGAACAGTGGAGGGAGAGATAAGGAAAGCTTTCGAAAAGGCTGGAATCGAATGCGGCAAAATAATGTTTGCCGGAAGAACAGACTCAGGGGTTCATGCGATAGGGAACGTTTTTGCAACAGACTTAGAAGAATTTTCGGAAAAGGTTGTGAAAATTCTGAACTCAAATTTGCCGGAAGACGTTAGCGTCTGGGGTTACAAAATTGTTGACGAAAACTTCAAGCCAAGGAAAGCCAAGTGGAGGAAGTACTGCTACGTTATCGTGGATGAGGGATACAACTTGGAGGAGATGAAAAGGGCTGCCAAGCACTTTATAGGAAAGCACGATTTTAGGTTTTTCGTTAAAGGAAGGGGAAGCTGTGTTAGAGAAGTCTACGAAAGCGATGTAGAGAGGAGGGGGAATCTGATTTACTTCTCGATTAAAGCCAACGCCTTCGCTTGGAACATGGTTAGGAGGATGGCATCTTCTCTGATGGTGGCTGGGAAAGAAGGTGTAGAGGAATTTTTGAAAATTCTGAATGGAGAGAGAATCGTTTCTGCTGCCCCTCCGGAAGGACTCGTTTTGGTGGATGTTCACTACGGTTTCGAATTCGAAAAAGAAGAGTTTGGGTTGTTAAAGTTGAGAAATCAGATTAAAAAGCTCCTCTTTTCCCACGGACAGCTCTTCGGAGCTTTTAACGTTTTTAATGAAACCTTCAACTTCTTTTAGTATTTCAACGACTCTCCCTATTACTATAACGGCTGGAGGATTTACCCCCTCTTTCTTGGCTTTTTCAGCTATATTTCCAAGCTTTCCAACAACTACCTTCTGATTTTCGGTGGTTCCGTTCTGAATTATTGCCACCGGCGTTTCGGGATCTTTTCCGAATTCGATAAGCTTTTTCACGTTCTCCTCCAACGTTCCAACACCCATTAAAATTACGATAGTGGAGTTCAGCTTAGCCAAAGCTTCCCAGTTCAACCTCTCCCTCTCCTGCCTTCCGGTAATTACGACCAAAGCCGGATCGTACTTTCTGTGGGTCACCGGGATCCCGGCGTAAGCTGGAACTGCAGTAGAAGAAGATATTCCCGGAACGACTTCAAATTCAACACCGTTTTTCGCAAGAAATTCAATTTCCTCTCCGCCCCTGCCGAAAACAAATGGATCTCCTCCTTTTAGTCTCACGACTTTTTTGCCTTCCCTCGCAAGTTTCACGAGGAGTTCGTTGATCTCTTCTTGGGACTTTTTGTGCTTTCCGCTTCTTTTCCCCACCTCAACTATCTCCTTCCCAAGTTCTCTAAGCAATTCGAGAATTTCTCTACTTACAAGCTCATCCACTAAAACCACGTCAGCAAGTTTTAAAGCTTTGAGAGCCTTTACCGTAATTAATCCCGGATCTCCCGGACCAGCTCCTACAATAAAAACTTTCCCACTCATATGAACGATTTAAGGTTTCTCGCTATCTCCACCGCTTCCTCTACAGCATTTTTCTTGCTAAGCTTTTCGTCAACTCTGATAGATTTCTCTCCCTCTTCGCTGAGGACCTCAACGATCAGCCTAACCTTTCCTTCAGCCTCTGCATATATTCCAGCAGGAATCGCACACCCTATCCCGAGTTCCCTTAAAACGGCTCTCTCCACATCCGTCTCAAGTCTCGTTTTTTCGTGGTTGAGGAAAGAAAAGAGTTCGGCATCCTCTTCTCTTGAAGCTATGGCAATCACTCCCTGATTAGCCGAAGGAACGAAAACCTCCGGACTTAGCCTTTCGTATTCGATCTCTCTGTCGAGTCCGAGCCGGATTAATCCAGCCTCAGCAACGATTATCCCATCGTACAACCCTTCTCTGAGTTTTCTAAGTCTCGTGTCCAAATTTCCCCTTAGATTTTCCACTTCCAGATCTTTCCTGAGCTTTTTTATGAAAGCCCTCCTTCTCAGACTCGACGTTCCTATCTTAGAGGCTATCGGCATTTCTTCGAACTTTAAACCCTCTCTTGAGATGAAAGCGTCGCAAGCGCTCTCTCTTTCGAGAACAGCCGCTATCACCGTTCCTTCAATCCTCTGACTTGGAACATCTTTGTAACTGTGAACAGCCAGATCGATTTCCCCTCTTTTCAAAGCCTCGTCTATAGCTCTAACAAAAGCTCCCATGCCCTTAAATTCGTGGAGGGGTTTGTCCTTCATTATGTCTCCGTGAGTTCTGATCACCTTTATTTCCACTTCAAAATCTTTCTCCTCAAGAAGCTTCCTAACTTTTTCAGCCTGCGCCAAAGCTAACTTGCTACCTCTGCTCCCTATCACAACTCTCTCAGACATTGGTTTATCGCCTCTGCAGTCTTCTCGATGTCCTCATAGCTATGAGAAGTGCTTACAAAGCAAGTTTCGTACTGGGAAGGGGGGAAGAAGACGCCCTTCTTCAAAAGTTTCCAGTAAAACTCCATGAACTTGCTCTTGTCGAGCTTTAAAGCATCTACGTAGTTCTTCGGTTTTTCTCCGAAGTATAAGCAGAACATCGAAGCTATGCACTCCTTCTCAACCTTTTCACTTATGCTTTCAACGAGACTTCTCGTTTTCTCTTCAAGCTCTCTGTAGGGGTTGTCTCTCATCAGAATTTCCACAGTGGTCTTTCCAGCTACCAAGCTCACGGGATTTCCGCTAAAAGTTCCAGCTTGGTAAACCGGTCCGGAAGGGGCTACGAGTTCCATTATCTCCTTTCTTCCTCCGAAAATTCCTATTGGGAAACCTCCTCCAGCCACCTTGCCGAGAGTAGTTAAATCGGGCTTCACTCCGTAATACTCCTGTGCTCCTCCTAAAGCGAGTCTGAAACCTGTTATCACTTCATCGAAAATTAGAAGAACGTCGTTCTCTTTCGTTATCTTCCTAACCTCCTTCAAATAATCTTTCTCTGGAAGGATGAGGGACGAGTTGCCCATAACCGGCTCAAGTATCAAAGCTGCCAATTCATCTGCATTTTTCTCCACAATATCGGCGAGAGCTTCAACATCGTTAAAAGGAACTTGCAACGTGTGCTTGACGAAGTCCTCGGGAACTCCGGCAGAGTTCGGAATCCCGTGGGTTGTAGCTCCGCTTCCGGCTTTAACGAGAACAGCATCATGAGCACCGTGAAAACTGCCTTCAACCTTCAGAATTTTGTTTCTTCCGGTGAATCCTCTCGCAACTCTCAAAGCAGCCATTGTTGCCTCGCTTCCGGTGTTTGTAAACCTAAGCATCTCTATTGACGGATAGAGCTTCCTTATAATTTTAGCGTATTCTATCTCAAGCTCTATCGGAGTTCCGTATATCCATCCTTTTTCAAGCTGCTCAGCAACTTTTTCCTTGACCTCCTCATTTGCATGCCCAAGAATGAGCGGTCCGTAAGCCATGCAGTAATCTATGTACTCGTTTCCGTCGACATCGTAAATCTTAGAGCCTTTTGCTTTTGCCGTGTAAAATGGATATGGTTTCACTGCTCTAACGGGACTGCTAACTCCTCCGGGCAGCAAATTTAAAGCCTCTTTGTAAAGCTCTTCAGATCTCACAGAAATTCTACCACCTCCTTAGCGTGATAAGTTAATATTAAATCCGCCCCGGCTCTCTTAATCGATACGAGAATTTCGTAAATTATATCCTCCTCCTTCAAAAATCCGAGTTTTGCGGCAGCTTTAACCATTGAGTACTCTCCGCTAACGTTGTAAGCTGCAACCGGAACTTTAAACTTCTCTTTCACCCTCCAAATTATGTCGAGATAGGCTAAAGCAGGCTTGACCATCACTATGTCGGCTCCTTCCTTCAAATCAAGCTCCACTTCCCTTAACGCTTCGTCAGAGTTGTGAATGTCCATCTGATAACTTTTCCTATCTCCGAAGGTGTAGCCACTTTCAGCTGCTTCCCTGAAGGGGCCGTAGAAAGAGGAGGCGTACTTTGCGGAGTAGCTCATTATAGCCACATCCTCAAATCCGTTCTCGTCTAAAGCCTCCCTAATGGCTTTAACCATTCCGTCCATCATTCCGGAAGGAGCTACGATATCTGCTCCAGCTTTAGCGTGGCTTACGGCTATTTTCCCGAGAATCGGCAAAGTGGGATCGTTCAAAATCACCTTATCTTTAACAACTCCGCAATGTCCGTGGGTTGTGTACTCGCACAGGCAAACGTCCGTAATTAAAACGGCATCTTCGTACTCGCTCTTCACTCTCCTCAACGTCTTCTGAATAACCCCGTTATCGTCAAAGGCTGAAGAGCCAATCTCATCTTTGTAGGAGGGAATTCCGAAAAATATGAAAGCTCTAATTCCCTTCTCTAAAGCTTCCCCCACTTCTTTAACGACTCCTTCGATCGGAAGTCTGAAGTAGCCGGGCATCGAGGGAATTTCCTTGGGAGAAGAGATGTTATCGTCAACAAAGATTGGCATTATCAGATCTTC
>NZ_WANY01000093.1:0-4312 GCF_015521575.1 Ferroglobus sp. | reverse complement strand
TCGTAGTACTTTACAGCTCCCGGATGCAGCGGGATCATCAAACCTTCGAAGGCTCTGTTCATGTCGATCTGCTTCGCAACTTGGTGGGCTTTGGCAAGCTCATCTATGTTCTCGTAAAGTATTTTCGTCATCTCGTAAACCACTTCATCCGGCAGATCCTTGTGAACTGCTAAAGTTGCTTTAACAGCAATCGTTTGCACGTCCTCAGTTTGCCCGTTGTAGGTGTTGGCTGGAACGACAACTTTGACGTAGAACGGATAACCTTCATCGTGGAGCTTCTGAATAACTTCATCGGGAATCGGAATAAGTCTCACAGGAACTTTAACGGCAATCTGGTCTATGGCTGGAGCCGGATAAGCTATGACCGTGAATTCCGCATCAACCTGTCCGAGAACAAGGCTTTGGGCGGCTTCGCTGAATGTTTGATAAACAGGCTCGATATCGTCCCATATTCCGGCAGCTTTCAGAACTCTTTCAGCTGTCGCAGCTACTCCGCTTCCCGCGGCTCCGACAACGACCTTTTTGCCTCTCAGATCTTCGAGGGTGTATATGTCGCTGTCAGCTCTAACAACTATCTGCACCGGCTCTGGATAGAGCGTTCCAATTCCCCTAAGCTCTTTTACCGGCTTACCCTCAAACTGGAACTTTCCGTTCCAAGCGTAGTAAGTCACGTCGTTCTGAATTATCGCAGCTAAGGCTTCTCCCTTCCCTATAGCTTTAGCATTAGCAACGCGCGCTCCGCTCGTTAGTCCTTTCGCCTCAATCAACTCGCTCTTTTTGTTCAGAACCTTCGCAAACATAGATCCAACGGCAAAGTAAACACTTCCCGGACCAGAGCCGGTGTATATCGTTACTATGTACTTTCCGTCTTCAGTTTTCGGAAGTTTAACCCCTTCGGCTTTTTCCGGAGTTTTCTCCGGTTTTGTTTGAGTTTGCTCTCCGGCACACCCGGCTAATGCGACACCGATTGCAAGAACCAACATCAGGCTCAAAATTACCTTTGACCTCATCAAACCACCTCAAATCCTCCAAGCCCTTTCAAAAAATCGCTTACAAACATGCAAGTCACCCGGAGGTTTAAAAATGTAGAGAAAATTATAGGTATTTAAAATTTGCGATGAAAAATTTGGAAGATTTTAGACTTTACGTTAAAGAATCTATCTCTTCAAGGTTTTCAATTCTTTCGAAGGCAGCTAAAATCTTTATCTCCACGTCAATTCCCTTCTCTTTCAGGTAAACCAACGGCGTCGATCCGGCTATTACAACAACTCCTGCTCTGTAGTTGTTCACCGGAATCCCGAGAGCGTCGTTTTCAGCTCCGCTTATGTAAACAGCACCATTTATCCCAATTTTTTCGAGCTGCTCAACGATTTCTACTGCTCTCTTTCTTAAAACAAGCGGAATCTCTCTTACATCAGCTGGAACGTTCCCGCTGCCTCTCTCTACAGCATCTTTAACGCTGCAAAACCCACTCCTTATGAATAGGTCTATCGGATCGAGGGTTGAGCCGTAGTAGGAGATTGCATGAACGAAACGGAGGGGTTTCCAGTCAGAATACTGCAAAATCCCAGCAAACGTTGGGAAGGAGCTTATTCTACTTCCTATTAACGCTGCGTCAACAACTGAGGTACTGACCAAACCTATTCCAACTTTTCCTTTCGGAATTTTCAAGTTTCCCGCTTCTCTCTCGTAAATCTTTACGAGTCTGCTCACAGCAAGCTTAGCGTCCATGCATGCTTTTATCAGCTCAAGAGAGATTTCAAGATCTTTTTTTCTGATTATTCCGATGTTCAAGCTTACGAGTCCTTTTCTTTTAAAGGGATCGAAGTTAGCGTTGTAGGCATACTCCTCCCTGAGTTCTATGAACGAACCGATCCTTTCCCTGACCATTCCTTTTTTGACCTCTTCTAATCCCTTCTCCGATATGACTCTCCCGGCAAGCCCGACCTTTTTCGTGAGTCCAAGCTCGTCAAGAAGCTTTAGATAATATTGCACAGTTTCTTTTTTCACCTGAAATCCTCTTTCTTCGAGTTTTTCCGAAATGCTTTTTGCTCCGAGGGGCATGTTGGAATTCGCCAGAATTTTGAGAATGTGGTAGAGTATCGGATTGTCGATTGTTAGTTTCATTAAATCTGCAAAAGAGTCACAATTAAAAAGCTTAAGCTTGGGTGGTTGTTGAATGAAAAGGAACATAACACTGCTCGGCATAGTCAGTTTCCTGAACGACCTGAGCAGCGAGATAATTCACCCTCTTCTACCCTTCTTCCTCAAGAGCATGAACGCCACGGCTCTCGGAATTGGGATCGTCGGCGGGTTGCTGGACGGTTTTGGGAACGTTGTAAAGCTATTCTCTGGATACATCTCCGATATATTCAGGAGGAGAAAGCCGCTGGTGTTTTTCGGATACCTTCTCTCTCAAGTTTCAAAGCTCGGTATAGGCATCTCTTCTTCAGCTGGAGAAGTTTCGGGCTTTGTTATTATGGACAGAATCGGAAAGGGGATTAGAACGTCTCCAAGGGATGCGATAATTGCCGAATCTTCCAAGGAGAGAGGAAAAGCTTTTGGCTTTCATAGGGCGATGGACACGGCTGGAGCGGTAGTGGGAACTTTAATCGCCATACTCCTCTACGAATCTCTGAAGGACTTCCAAACACCTATTCTTGTGGCAGCAGCAATAGGATTTTTCGCCGTAATTCCAATTTTTTTCGTTAGAGACACTGGAGAATTCGTCCCGAAAAAGGTGGAAGTCGGAGTGAAGCTGAAAAAGTACTTGTTTGTGGCTTTTCTTTCCGGTTTGTGTCACTTAAGCTACATGTTCTTTTTGATAAGGGCTTCGGTGATAAGCGTTGAGGCAGCCTTTTTACTATATTTATTATTTAATGTAGTTTACTCCCTATACTCGTATCCAGCCGGGATACTGGCAGATAGATTTGGGAAAGCTAAAATTGTCGGCTTCTCCTATCTAATCTTCTCGGCGTCTCTCCTCCTGATGACTTTTCAAAATCCCCTTTTCTTCGTCGTTGCTTTCATTCTCTACGGAATTTTCATGAGCGTAAGTGAAGCTCAGCAGAGGGCTTTAGCTTCCGATCTGTCCAAATCTCAAGGTTTCGGACTTGGAGCGTATCACTTGAGCTTCGGAATGGCGATAGTTATTGGAAATATCATAGCCGGAGCTTTAGCAGAGCTGTTTACTCTCGATGCAGCTTTCGTTTTTGCGTCCATCCTTTCGTTAATTTCAGCTTTCGTCTACCTTTTCGTGAAATTCTGAAAAGGTTAATGTTTTAAACAAGCCAGCTTTCTTTCAAGCATGAAGCTCAAAGTTGGAATTCTTGGTGCTACCGGGATGGTTGGACAGAAATTCATCGAACTTCTGTCCGAACACCCTTGGTTCGAGATTACAAGTTTAGCTGCAAGCGAGCGGAGAATTGGTAAGAAGTACGGTGAAGAGGTTAGGTGGATAGTTTCCCAAGACGTTCCGAAGGAGGTGAGAGACCTCGAACTTTTGCCGATGGATCCGAAAAAGTTTGATGCCGACATCGTTTTTTCCGCTTTGCCATCTGATGTTGCGAGGGAAGTGGAAAAGAAGTTCGCCGAAGCGGGATTCGTTGTTGCAAGCAACGCTTCAGCTTACAGAATGGAAGAGGATGTCCCTCTGATAATCCCGGAAATAAATGCGGAGCATTTGGCTTTGATAGACGTTCAGAAGAAAAACAGAGGCTGGGACGGGTTTATCGTTACGAACCCAAACTGTACGACGATTATCTTAACTCTAACTCTCAAACCTCTTATGGATTTGGGTTTGAGGGAGGTTAACGTGGCTACGATGCAGGCTTTGAGCGGAGCGGGTTATCCGGGAGTAGCATCTCTTGACATAACGGACAACATAATACCTTTCATAAAAGGAGAGGAAGAGAAAGTCGAGAGCGAACCGCTAAAGATCCTTGGAAAGCTTGAAGGGAATAGAATCAGATTTGCAGATCTGAAAATTTCTGCTTCCTGCCACAGGGTTCCCGTGATTGATGGTCACACGGAGGCTGTATTTGCGAAGTTCGATAGGAAAGTCACCGTTGAAGAAGTTAGGGGGGCTTTCGAGAGCTTTAAGCCCTTAGATCTACCGTCTTCTCCGGAAAAGCTTATAATTGTCAGAGATGAGGAAGACCGCCCACAGCCAAGGCTTGACAGAAATGCTGGGAGAGGGATGAGCGTCGTAGTAGGGAGAATTAGAGAGGATGCGAGCGGAATAAAGTACGTAGTTCTCGGGCACAACACTGTGAGGGGTGCTGCTGGAGCGAGCATACTCAACGCTGAATTG
>NZ_WANY01000092.1:0-4488 GCF_015521575.1 Ferroglobus sp. | reverse complement strand
GGGTGGCATCCCAGCCTACCCTCAAGTAACCACCTCCTGAAAAAAGAGAAAAGGAGTTTGAATAAAAAACTTATGAGAAGAGTTTTCTCGCTATAAGTAGTTTCATTACTTCGCTTGCTCCTTCGGCGATGTCCAAAACCTTCGCATCTCTGTGAGCCATCTCAACTTTCGAATTTGAAAGCAAGCCGAAGCCCCCGTGAATTTCCATCGCGATGTCAGCAGCCTTCTTTGCCACTTCGGCAGCTTTTAGTTTGCAAATGGCTCCAGAATAGCTCGTATCCCCCATATCTTTTGCAAAACCGTAAATTAGCTTTCTCAAAGCCTCTATATCAGCTGCAAGCTCGGCAAGCATGAATTGCACAGCCTGCAAATCCGCAAGCTTTCCTCCAAAAGCTTCTCTACTTTTAGCTCTCTCCACAGCCAAATCGAGACACCTTTGGGCTATTCCTATCCCCATCGCTGCAAACGGAATCCTGTTAGGGGCTAAGGTTCCCAAAGCCACTCTCATTCCCTTCCCCTCTCCAACAAGAATGTTCTCTGCCGGCACTTCAACATCCCTGAAACGAACGCTTGCCAACCCGCTTCCACGCATTCCCGCGAGGTCTATCTTCGTCGTTTCTATTCCATCGCCCTTTTCAACGATGAAAGCCGTCAATCCCTTAGCCCCTTCTCCAGTCCTCGCTATCACTATGAAAAGCTCTGCAAACATGCCGTTGGTTATGAGCGTCTTGTTTCCGTTTATAACATAAACATCACCCTTCTTTTCAGCGGTGGTTCTAACAGCATTGGCAACGTCGCTTCCTCCAGTCGGTTCTGTTATAGCCAAAGTTCCGAAGCTTTTCATCAGCTTGGGTAGATACTTCTTTTTCTGCTCATCGTTTCCAAATAACCTCAAAGCGTCGACAGCCATCCCGTGGACTATCACGCTGTGGGCAACTCCGGCTGAGTAGTAAGCAAGTTTTTCAGCAACCTCGCACATCTCGTAATATCCCTTTCCTTCTCCTCCGTATTCCTTCGGAACCATTAAAGCGAGAGCTCCCGAATTTACGACTTCCTCGAAAACCTCACCCATGTCGTTGTTCCTATCAATCTCCGAAGCTTTTTTGTCGAGGATTTCGCAAAGCTTCTCCAGTTCCATAGGGATTAATAATAATAGTTAATTTAAAGCTGTTTTGGTTTTTAATAAAATTTCCTGAGATAATCTATAACGCTCTCAAAAACGTATTTTCCGTCGAAAAACTTCTCTTCTCTCCCTACCTGCCACCCAAAAAACGCTCTTTCCGGATGGGGCATTAAGCCGAAGACATTGCCCTTAACGTTGCAGATTCCGGCAATGTTGTAAAAGCTTCCGTTGGGGTTCCAAGGGTAAGAAGAGTAATTTCCTTCCGGATCTACGTATCTGAAAACGATCTGATCGTTCTCTATGAGCCTCTCAAGGTACTCTTCTTCTCTACCCCTCGGAAAGACTACCTTGCCTTCAGCATGTGCAACGGGATACATCACGATTTCCTTCTTCAATTTCCTCGTGAAAACGCATTTTCCCCTATTTTCATGCTTGAGAAAAGTGGGTCTGCACTCGAACCTATTGCTGTCGTTTATTGCTAAAGCCATCTGAGGCTCATCGGCAATCGGCTTATCCTCATCAAAACCCGGTAAAGCTCCGAGCTCGACGAGAATTTGAAATCCGTTACAGATTCCCAAAACGGGATACCCCTCTTTTATAAATTCTTCAAGGTCTCTCCTCAGAACACTTTTCACTCTCGCCGAAAAGATCGCTCCCGCCCTAACGTAGTCTCCAGCCGAAAAACCTCCGGGAAAGACCAAGCAGTGGTAATCCCATATGCTCCTTACTTCATCATCCCTGATCATATCGCTGTAAAATTGCTTGAGGTGAACAGCTTCAGCATAAGCTCCTAACGCTCTGAAAGCCCTCACAGTTTCGTCTTCGCAGTTCGTTCCCTCTATCCTCAAAACAGCTACTCGAATGTCCACGAGCATCACCTCAGGAATTTTGAAAAACCGCTCCTCCAAGCTTTTTCCACTTCTTCCAGCTCAACCGAGAACTTCCCGTAATTTAACTTATCTCCACCGGTGTACCCAATTACCTTTGCTTTCAATCCTCTTTCTTTAAAGAAATTCACGAACTTCTCAGCCTCTTTCACTTCAACTATCCACCTTGTGTTGGATTCGCTGAAGAGGTCTATGAAGTCTAAACTAACTTCAAAACCCATCCCGCAAATAGCCATTTCAGCCAAGGCAACAGCCACGCCACCTTCAGCCGGATCGTGACAGGAAAGAACCTTGAATTTCCTGAAAGCTTCGAGCATAGCTTCAGAATACCTCTTCAAAAGCTTCGGGTCAGTTTTCGGAACTACGTTGCACTTCATCCCCGTCACCTTCGAATATAGACTTCCTCCAAACTCCCTTTTAGTCTCTCCCACAAGGACTATCGCACTCCCCTCCCTCTTAAAGTTGGAGGTAACAGCTCTCCTTACGTCTTCCACGATTCCTATCCCCATAAGCGTTGGTGTCGGAGCTACACCGCCATAGGGGGTTTCGTTGTAAAAGCTAACGTTACCGCTCACGCAAGGCAAACCGAACTCCTTCGACATCCAGCCAAGGGCTTTAACGCTCTCCACAAACTCCCACATTCTCTCCGGCTTTTCCGGATTGCCAAAGTTCAGGCAGTCAGCGAAGCTATGAGGTTCGCTATTCACCGCCACCAAGTTTCTAACCATCTCGTCGAAAGAAGAGGCAGTTCCCCAGAAGGGATCGATCTTCGTCATCCAAGGGTTCACATCAGCCGTTATAGCCAAACCTTTCCAGCTGTCTGTTGGTTTAACAACAGCCGCATCTCCGTGAGTTTCGAACCCAATTCTCCCCTGAAGGGGTTTTAAGACTGTGTTTCCTCTAACTTCGTGATCGTATTGCCTTATAACCCATTCCTTGCTTGCTACGTTCGGATGGGAAATCATCTTGAGGAAAACTTTTGCGTAATCTTCAGGTTCCTTTACTTCGTCCACTTCAACCTTCTCCCTTCTTTCAGCCGTTGCCCTGCAATACTCCGGTCCTTTAGTCACGAATTCTATCTCCATTTCGTAGATCAGCCAGTCCTTGTAGTAAACTCTCAAAACCTTCTCTCCCTTAACAACTCCTATTACGCTCGCCGGAACGTCCCACTTTCTGAAGATGTACAAAACTTCATCCACATGCTTGGGCTTCACAGTTAGAAGCATCCTCTCCTGACTTTCGCTGATCCATATCTCCCAAGGTTTCATGTCCTTCTCCTTTAAGTGAACCTTGTCGAGCCAGACTTCAGCCCCGTAGCCGGCAGCCAAAGCCATCTCTCCAACGGCGCAGCTCAAACCTCCTCCGCCAAGGTCTTTCATTCCGGTAAGTAATCCCTTTTCGACTATCTCCAAACAAGCGTGGATAAGCGGCTCCTTCATTATCGGATTTCCAAGTTGAACGGCACTTCTTGTGCTTTCAGTATCCGTCAATTCGGCTGAAGCAAACGTAACTCCGTGAATTCCGTCCCTTCCGGTAGCACCTCCTGCGAGAATGAAAATGTCCCCCTCTCCTCCGGCTTTGCTCGGAATTATTCTATCCTTCTTTGCCACACCAACGCATCCTACATTGACGAGGCAGTTGGTTAGATAACTTTCGTCGAAGAAGACCATTCCGGCAACGGTGGGAATTCCCACTCTGTTCCCGTAATCTCTTATCCCTGCCACAACCCCCTCCAAGAGGTAAACAGGATGCTTTATGCCCGGTGGAAGTTTTTCGTAAGGAGTTGAAAGATCTCCGAAAAAGAGGGGATCCACTAAAGCCACCGGCTGAGCACCCATGCAAAGAACATCCCTCAAAATTCCACCAATGCCGGTAGCTGCTCCGCCGTAAGGCTCAACTGCCGATGGATGGTTGTGAGATTCCAAGGCGACAACGTAAGCGTGTTCTTCATCAAACTCAACAACTCCAGCATCGTATTCGGTAGAGATTACGTAATCTGTTTTGAAACCAAGCAGGAACTTTTTCAACCAATACTTAGAGCTTTTGTAACAGCAGTGCTCGCTCCAAGCCTGTCCCAACGCTTGCAACTCGATATCCCTCGGATTCCTGCCCTTATTTTTGAAGTATTCCTTTATGACTTTCATTTCATCGGGGGATAAATTTAATCCCATCTCCTCGCTGATTTTTACAAGGTCTTCATCGCCTGCATTTAAGATGTCTATTTCGTAAACTCCGGGATATATCTCCCGATACATAATCAACCAACCCACCTTATGTCGTAATCGTGAATGACCGGATTAGCTAAAAGCTTCTTACACATCTCCTCGATCTCTTTCTCAGCCTCCTCCCTGCTTACACCCTCAATCTCTATTCGAAAAACCTTCACACTCGAAACCCTTTTGACGTTTTTAAAACCCAGCAAGTTCAGAGCTTTTTTTGTCGCCTCCCCTTCTGGGTCGCTGACACCTTCCTTGAGCT
>NZ_WANY01000091.1:0-2218 GCF_015521575.1 Ferroglobus sp. | reverse complement strand
TCCTCATCCAGAACCTCAGAAGTTCCGGAGAAACTCCGAATCCGCTTCCAGCCCAGTCCATTCCCTTGCTTTTCGCCCATTCCACAGCTTTCTTCAAAGCGAAGCTGCCAATACCCATGTCCATCACATCTGGGTGAGTTGCAATTCTTACAATTCTTATTCCCGTGAGCTTAGGAAACTCGTAGTTCCAGTAGTGCTTCAAAATTAAATCCGGAATTATCTGACCCTTCGGCTTGTAACCCTTGGCGATTTTCTCTATGGTGGCTTCGTCCATCTTACCCTCTATCGCAATATGCAAGCTGCAAACGGTCTTGTTGTTCACCTTAACTCTGAGCGGCAGATGATTGGGCATGTCAAGGAGGATTACCAAATCCGAAGGTCGATTCCTATAATGGGCGAGAACGTAAATTCCGAAGAATTCCCTAAGTAGCAAATCGTTCTTTATCAATTCGTCCTTATCTATTTCTTCAAACTCAAGCTCTCCTCTCTTTATCTTTTCAATATCCTCCTCTTCGATCTTAGCTGGCTGGGCGTCAAGCATTAACACTTCGTAAAGCCAAGCCTCTATCGGATCCCCTTTTCCGTACCTTATCGGCTCCTCCATGTGTATCTTCACGATCTCAACGCTTTCATCCTTCTCAAGCCTTCTGAGAAACCTTATAGCGAAACCTCTTCCCGTCCCTTCGTATCCGTGGATCGTCGTTGAAAATATCATGTACTTCGCTCCTTCAACTATTTTCCATAGAACCGGCACATCTATTCCGGCAGCTTCATCGACGATTATTATATCCGCATAATCCTTTTCAACCATCGCTCTTCTTGGCACCGCATACTCCACTCTCGCCCACTTGCTGTTGATAACCGTGATGAGGTCGTTGGATTTCTTCTCTCTGAACTCCTTCATTCCTTGCCTCACAAGAGCCTTTTTAAGGAATTTAAAGTATGTTTGAACTGCATACGGCGTTGGAGCAACAACTAAGATTCTTACGGGTCTCTTCAAAACCCTATTCATCCTTGAGATTAAATAGGGTGTAACAATCCCCAAAACAGCCGTTTTTCCTCTTCCTCTGTTTGCTGTAATCACCACAGCCTTCTTCTCTCTTTTTCTGTCAAAGAAAGTTTCAAAAGCTTCAAGAACCCTCACCTGATCTTGCGTAGCACATAGCTTGTACAGTTTCCTCTTTATCTCCCTCTCCTCGCTTGGAATGACGATTTCCTCTCTCGTTGCTTCGTGCTCTTTGTAAGTGAATTTCTTCAGAATTTTCCTTTTGTCGGAATCGAAAATTATTATTCCGTCAGCCTCAAGCGTTTTCCTTATGAACCTCCTGTAAAACCTTGGTACGACGTCGTCGACTGTATAAGGCTCGCTAACGAGCTCTTCATGCCACTTTCCAATTAAATGGAACCACTTCTCTATTTTTGGAGATAAAGCGACGATTACCCCTCCTTCTCTTATCGTTTCCACGACGATTCCCAAGTCGTTTGGGTGAAAACCGTCCATCATGTCAATGACTAAGGCGTCGTAAGTTTCACCCAAAACGGAAGGAGTATTTTTATAGTGAATAACCTTTCCCTTAAAGTGCTTTTTCGCCATTTCAACGAACTTACTCCTTCCAACCGCAAGAATATTCTCGGCATCAACTTTTCTAACTATTTTCTTCGCCTGCTTCAAAATCCGCTCTTCCAATTCATCCGAACATAAAAAGACAGCAAATCTATGCCTGTTGGCTTTCGATATTTCGTGAGCTTTAGCAACCTCTTCCATTAAAGCCGTGAACGTCATTCTCAATCGATTTATGCTTTCGCTTTTTAAATAATTTCATCCAAAATGCACGAATTGTAGTATCCTAAAGGTATTTCACTATCCACAGCCAACCTCTTGTGAGAAAATTAACAAACAAGAAAAATCAGATAAGAAAAATATCAGCAGTGATGAGAGTAACGCCAAGAAGAATCTACCAGCTCAAGAAACAATATGGGGAGACAGGCAGAACACCAGAATTAAAGTAAGCAGGAAAAAGATCAAAGCTAATCGATGAAGAGACCGAACAAATCATCCTTCAAACCTATAATAAATACAAACTCAGCCCAGTCTGCTGGAAAGGATAGATAGAGAAGGATATAGCATCCACATTCCACACAACACCATATACAAAGTCTTGTTCAAACACGGCTTGGTAGAGGAGATCATGAGCAAGAAAAAGAGAAGGAAATGAGT
>NZ_WANY01000090.1:0-4791 GCF_015521575.1 Ferroglobus sp. | reverse complement strand
CTTTATCAATCTCCCTTCTTTCAACCCAGAGATTTCGAAGAGTTTCACCGGAAGTTAGTTTGCGAGTCCTCTAAAATAAATGTGCGGCTCGATCATGGTCGAGGGTATTTTTAAGTACATTAGATAACGATTAATCATCGCAAGTTTGATTCTTGGAGGTGTCGAAATGGCTCTAACAACGACTGTGATTATTGGACTCGGACTGCTTATATACGCCATACTGTATTTTACCTACGGAAAGAAACTTGAAAAAGAAGTCGTAAAGGCAGACCCAAACAGAGAAACTCCCGCTAAAAGACTTTACGACGGCATCGATTACGTTCCAGCAGACAGACCCGTTCTTTTCGGTCATCACTTTGCATCGATAGCCGGAGCAGCTCCAATAGTCGGTCCAGTAATAGCAATGGCATGGGGTTGGCTTCCCGGACTGGCTTGGATATGGTTCGGAAATGTTCTGCTCGGAGCGGTTCATGATTACCTGTCTCTGATGGCCTCCGTAAGATACGACGGGAGAAGCATTCAGTGGATATCTGGTAAAGTCATGAGCAAGAGAACCTCGTTGATGTTTCAAGTGTTCATATACTTCGTTTTGATTCTTGTTGTGGCCGCTTTCGCTGCTGTAATAAATTCGATCTTCGTTAAAACTCCGCAAGTTGCCACGGCCTCAATACTCTTCATAGCTTCAGCTCTTGTTGTTGGCTTTTTAATGTACAGAACGAGAATTGGAATAATTCCATCGACTGCTGTAGGACTCGCACTCCTTTTAATCAGCATATGGCTTGGATTTCAGTATCCGTTATCCCTCACAGCAGACACGTGGTATGTGATCCTTTTCGTCTATATAATTGTTGCAGCATCGCTTCCGGTCTGGGTACTCCTCCAGCCGAGAGATTACCTTAACGCATGGATACTTTGGTTTGGATTAATTGCTGGAGGTGTTGCACTTTTAATTGTCAACAAAGAGATTACATGGCCCGCTTACACGACATTCTCAGCCACCGTCGTTGGTGGAAAAGCTTCACCCTTCTGGCCAGTAGTGCCTCTCGTTATCGCTTGTGGCTCCCTCTCCGGATTCCATTCGATAGTTGCTTCTGGAACAACATCGAAACAGTTAGCAAACGAGCTCCACGGACTTACGATAGGTTACGGGGGAATGCTTACAGAAGGTTTCCTTTCGACGCTTGTTGTCACATCTATAGCTGCTTACGGAATGTCCCTACTCTCTCAAGCAGCATCAAAACTTGCTGAGGTGGGAATCGAGGTTGCAAAGCTGAGCGACCCTACTTATCTTGGGACAGCGTACATAACTGCCATGCTGAAAAGCTTCGGAAAAGTTGGAATTTTCGCCCAAAGCTACGGAATGAGCTGGTTTGATGCTTTTGGAGTCGACGTCAAAATTGGAACGGTTTTTGCTGGACTCTGGGTTTCAGCTTTCGCATTAACAACTCTTGACACAACAAACAGACTCGCAAGGTTTACGTGGAGCGAAATAGTTGCTGAGGTCGTAAAAGACGAGTCAGCAAGAAGAGTGTTAAGCAACAGATGGCTAGCTTCACTTCTTGCAGCGGCAATAGGGATTGGGTTAGCTAAAACCGGGAACTGGACAATAATCTGGCCAGCTTTTGGCGGAGCGAATCAGATGCTTGCAGCGATAGCTCTCATGACTTCCGGTTTGTGGGTTAGAAACGTTCTTGCGGTGAAGGGGGTAATGAGGTATCTCGTTCTCGCTCCAGCTCTCTTCCTCTGGCTTACCGTAACACTGGCTTACGTGTGGTTCATAGTGGTTGTAAAACCGTCATCAGCAGTTTACACGATAGTTGTCATAGAGCTTCTGCTGGCGTTTATGCTTTTCTACGAGTTTGGCAGAGCGGTGAAGAGAGAGGTAGCGGTACCGGCATGAGGATTGGAAATCTCTTCCGGGATATCCTCAATTTTTTTGAGGGTTTCAGCGAAGGTGTGAAAAGCAGATCAGTTGAGTTCATAAAAATAGAAGAGAGAGAACTCGAAAATATCTTTTCCCTTCTACTCTTCGGCAGTTACATAGGTTTTCCCACCCCACCAGCATTTTTAAGTCTCGAACTGTTGCCTCACATGGCAAGGGAACTCTACATCCTTGGGATTTCCGCTGAAAGAAGTGACGATCCTGTTGGAAGGATTGCGGAATTTTTTGAGCTGTAAAAATGAAGGGGTTTGTGTTTGTGGGAAAAGGTGGCGTGGGAAAGACTACCTGCAGTGCTGCATTAGCGTTAAAGCTGTCGAAGAAAGGAAAAACTCTTGTAACGTCTCTTGATCCCGCTCATAATCTTGGAGATGTTCATGGAGTTCATCTTGACAGTAAACCGAAGAGGATAAAGGAGAACCTTTACGCAATGGAGATCGACACCAATCAGCTTGCAGAGGATTACCTGAAGAGGACAGCGGAAAAAATAAAGAGCTTGCACACGTATTTGAAAGTGCTAAATCTCGACAAGTACATAGATACCCTCAAATATTCACCCGGGATAGAGGAATATAGCATACTTGAGGGATTAGTGGAAATAGCGTCCATGGAGTACGACTACATTGTGCTTGACATGCCTCCAACCGGTTTAACTGTAAGAGTGCTCACGCTACCCTATACAGCAATGATATGGATAGAAAAACTCATCGAGATAAGAAGGGAGATTCTAAAAAGGAGAAGGGCAATTGAGAAGGTAATGGGAAAGATGTGCTTCATAATTGAAGGAAGGGAGGTGAGTGTTCCGGTTAGAGAGGAGGAAGACCAGATAATGTACGAGTTAAAGAAGAAAAGAAAAATGATGGAGTTCCTGAAAAACTTTTTTTCGCAAAAATGCTCGATTATTCTCGTGGTAAACCCCGAAGAACTATCTATTCTCGAAGGTAAGAGGGCAGCAATAGTTTTAAAAGATTTCGGACTTGAATTTTCGAGAGTCATTCTAAATAAGTTCGTCAACGAAAACGAATTTACCAAGGAAGCTGAAAAAATGGGAAAGACAATTAAAATCCCCTTTTTTAAAGAATCACCGAAAGGTTTAGGAGGTCTTGAGAAAATCTCGGAGATGATTGGAGAAGTGCTCGAAGATGAGAGCTAAAGATATTCTCAACCTTTTGAAGGATGTGAAGGAGCCAACAACTGGAGAGAGCATAATCGATCTTGGACTCGTTGAAGGTGTAGTGGTAAAAGATGAGATAGTCGTTTACGTGAATTTTTTGAAAGCCATGCCAGGCTGTAAAGCTTGCGTTCCGCTTGCATATCTCATCGTGGGAGCGATCGTTAGGGAAATTGAAAGAGCTTTCGAAAAAACTGGAATGAAGTATAGAATAGTTGAAGTGGGAACCTTTCGCAGGAAGTGAGAAGATGTTCGACCTCTCTAATCTGTTTGCAGTTCTCGTCATCTTTGCCGGAGTTGCATCACTTCAATTTTTTCATGGCAGAAAGCTAAATCTCTTGCTCATGAGGAATTACGTTACAACACTTGAAGAGGTCGTAAAGCCGAAAGATCAGCTTTACACGTGGCTCGGAGGATACATAGGATTTAAAGCGGAATACAAGGTGGACGATCCGGTAATTGAAAAAGTTGAAGCGACTTTAACCCTCCTTCCAAGGCACAGCATAGTCTACCTTCCGATCTCGAAAATCATTCTTGGAGGGGACAGATTATTTCTCGTGGTGAAGAGCAAATACAAACTGAAGGGAGACGTTCACGCCGTGAAAAAGGGTGTTTACAGATTTACAAAAGGAATAGACGACGAGGTGGAATATAAAAAAGAGATCGTAAGGGTTAATAGCGTAGAGTTTCAGATATTCTACAAAAGAAGGAGAGACGTTGACGTTCTCTTAGCATATCTCAAAAGATTGCCTGTTAATTCGATAAAGCACCTCTCCGTTACGCCATTGACGAAGGTTGTTTACGCTTTTGTAATCCCAAGCAGGGAGGTTATAGAAAAAGTTCTCCCAGAGCTGAAAGAGTTGACGAAAGAGTTCGCGGAGTTTTAGTATCCTCTGTCTTTATCGACGACGTTTATCAGTTCCTCACCCCTTAAAAACCTCTTCAAATTTTCGATGAAAATGTCGGTTGCCCTCTCCCAGTAATAGGGAGTTGATCCAGCTACGTGGGGGGTTATTATTACGTTTTCGAGTTCCCAAAGCTCCGAATCTCTGGGGAGGGGTTCCACTTCAGCCACATCTAAAGCAGCACCGGCTATCCACTTCTCCTTTAGAGCTTTTATGAGAGCTTTTTCATCCACTACTCCGCCTCTTGCGATGTTTATTAGATAAGCTGTCTTCTTCATAAGTTTGAGTTCCCGCTCTCCAATCATGTTCCTCGTTTCGGGTGTGAGCGGAACGCAAAGCACAAGGTAATCCGATTTTCTAATCACCTCGTCCTTTTCATGTATTCCGTAAACTTCATCAACGTAATTCACCTTAGACGGATTTTTCTTGACTCCAAGAACCTTCATTTTGAAGCATTTCCCCTTCCTTGCGACCTCTCTTCCTATCGCTCCGAGTCCGATTATTCCCAGCGTTTTTCCTGCAAGTTCGTCTAAAGGTTCGAAGGGAATTGGATGTCTAACTTTCCACACTTTCCTCCTCTGATCATCAAGCAGTTCGGGAAGTTTTCTTGCAAAAGCAAGTATCAAAGCGAAAACGTGATCCGAAGCCTGAGAGGCGTGGATACCCCTTGAGCACGTAATGATTACATCGCTCCTTTTGACTTCTTCTATCAACAGCGAATCAACTCCAACGTAGGGAGAATGAATCCATTTGAGCTTTTTTGCCCTCTTAAACTG
>NZ_WANY01000089.1:0-4996 GCF_015521575.1 Ferroglobus sp. | reverse complement strand
TATTCTATCGAGAGACCTGACTTTAACTATGTAGGCAGCGTAATCGCCATCCCTCAGGGAAATTCCGGAAATGCCAACACCACCTCTCCTTTGAACTCTGAAGTCACTTTCGTCGAGCCTCTTAGCAAACCCGTCTTTAGTGATTATCAGAACGTTGTTCTCATCTTTTATTGTGTCCACTTCCGTTATCTCCTCGTATTTCTCGACTATCTTAGTTCTCCTCTCGTCTCCGTAGTTTTTCTTTATTTCTTCGAGTTCCTTAATTATTATCTCGTCCATTTTTTCCTGAGAAGCGAGTATGCTTTTGAGCTCCCGTATTTTCTTATCGAGCTCCTCGTACTCTTTCAGTATGCCCTCTATCTCCATAGAAGTTAGCTTTTGCAATCTCATTTGCAGAACCGCATCGGCTTGCTTTTCCGAGAGAGAAAACCTGCTGATTAGTCTCTCTTTCGCTTCCGAAGGTGATTTGGAGGATCTTATGAGAGATATTGCTTCGTCCAGATTGGATATGACTATCTTGAAACCTTCAAGAACGTGAATTCTCTCTTCAGCCTTTTCAAGTTCGTAAGTCGTTCTCCTCCTGACAACTTCCCTTCTGTGATTGACGTATTCAGCGATGAGATCTTTTAGGGTTAAGACCTTCGGCTGAGTGTTTACTAATGCCAAAAGCATTATGCTGTAGGTTATTTGGAGGGGGGTGTAGAGGTAGAGTTTTTTGAGAACGAGGTTTTTGTCAACCCCACTTTTTAACTCAACGACAACTCTTATTCCCTCCCTATCAGATTCGTCTCTGACGGCTTTTACTTCCTCAAGCTTTCCCTCTTTCACGAGATTTGCGATTTTCTCAACGATTAAAGACTTTCTTACTGTGTAGGGAACTTCTTTGATTATTATCGCATTGTCCTCAAACTCAACCTTTCCTCGCAGAATTATTCTCCCTCTTCCAGTCTCGTAAGCCTTTATTATCCCATCCACTCCGACTATTATTCCACCAGTTGGAAAATCCGGACCTTTCACGTGCTTCATTAGCTCTCTGACGGTAACATCAGGATTTCTGATGTATTCGATAATGGCGTCGCAGATCTCCCTCAAATTGTGCGGTGGGATGTTCGTTGCCATCCCCACAGCAATTCCACTTGATCCGTTAGCAAGCAGATTCGGAAAGGCTGACGGCAAAACCGAAGGTTCTTTCAACGTGTTATCGAAGTTCGGAACGAAGTCGACGGTATCTTTATCGATGTCCCTCAACATCTCTTCCGCTATCTTCGTCAGCCTTGCCTCGGTGTAACGCATCGCCGCTGGTTCATCTCCGTCGATGCTTCCAAAGTTGCCTTGTCCATCAATAAGCGGATACCTCATGTTGAAGTCTTGAGCCATTCTAACCAAGGCTTCATAGACCGCAGCATCTCCATGGGGGTGATACTTACCCAACACATCTCCAACAATTCTTGCTGACTTTCTGTAATTTCTGTTGCTAAAAAGTCCCATTTCGTACATTGAGTAGAGAATTCTTCTCTGAACTGGCTTCAATCCGTCTCTTACATCCGGCAAGGCTCTTCCTACTATTACACTCATCGCATAGTCGAGGTAAGAGGTCTTGATCTCCTCAGCTATCTCCTTAACCAGTTCCATCAGATCACCTCAATCGGTGAGGAGAGAATATCGTCTTCAAGAAGTTCGTCAAATATTCTCTCATTTTTTATCACTGCCCTCGCAAGGGAAACGAGCTTTGCTCCACTTTCAACCATCTTCCTCGCGGTATTAATATCTTTCACCGAATTGTTTCCGATTACGTTTCCAAGAGCGGAAATTTCTTTGATAAGGCTGTAGTCCGCTCCGCCCCCCGGAATCATAGCGTCAACGTGAAGAATAAAAGCCGAAGAGAAAAGCCTTTTCGAGAGAGACGAATAATCGATGTTCAACCCACCTCTTATCTTAACGGAAACTTCGCAGTACTTAGAACAGCTCTCTACTATGTTCAAAAGCTTTTCTTGGTTGAAGAGCAAAGATTGTCCGGCTCCAATCTCCAGAAACTCTGGCTGCCTGCAGTGGGCATTTATCTCAAGGATAACATCATACTCGCTGCAAATTTTCGCTACGTTGACGTAACTGTCAATTGAAGATGCTCTGACGTTTACGGCAATTCTTCCGTAGGAGTCGAGAGCCGAAACTATTTCTTTCTCTATATCTTCAATCGGGTTTTCAAAGATGAATTCCCTTCTTCCCCTCTTCAAAGATTTGATCGCTGCTTCATTCGCCTTTTTATCGGCGTTAAATCCGCCGAGAATTGCTAAGCCGACTTTAAATCTTTTAACGAAATCTGAGTTGTTTATACCGGCCATCGCAGACAGGCAAAGACGGTTTCTAAACCTCATAATTTAGCTCCTCAGCCCTAATTTTTCCTTCTGCGATTCTCGCAGCCCCTCCTATAAGGTAAGCCCTCTCTCCTTCAAACTCGACGAAAAGCTTTCCTCCCCTCGTTAAAATTACCACTTTATCATCAGCAAACCCCAGCTTTCTCACAACCGCAGCAACAGCCACGCTTCCAGTTCCACAGCTTAACGTTTCGTTTTCGACTCCCCTCTCGTAAGTTCTGACGAAGAACGCATCTTTTCCTTCCCTCTTGACGAAGTTCACGTTAACACCTTCTGGAAAAAGCTCGCTCATTCTTATTGCTCTTCCAACTTTAACAACATCAAAATCGAAATCTTCCACGAAAACAACAGCGTGAGGTACGCCAGTATTGACAGCGTAAATCTCAAAGCCTCTGTTATCGACTTTCACCTTTTTCCCCCAGACTTCCTCTCTTGCTGGAATCTCTCTCCTATCGAACTTCGGAGTGCCCATGTCAACTTTCACCCACCACCCTTCCTCATTCCTTGCAACATCCAACTCGTAGATTCCAACAAGGGTTTCGACTTTTACTGGCGATTTGGCATAGCCTTCTTCGACTACATACCTCGAAAAGCACCTTATGCCATTTCCGCACATCTCTGCTTCGCTTCCATCGCTGTTGAAATACCTGAACTTAGCGTCGGCAACTCTCGACTTCTGAACGAATATCACTCCGTCAGCACCGATTCCAAAATTTCTGTGAGCTATAGCCCTCACGAATTTCGGTTTTTCTTCCTCCTTAACAACTTCTCCCTGAAACTCATCGATGATAACGAAATCGTTCCCGTTTCCGTGCATTTTAGCGAACTTGATTTCCATGATAAAAGTATCTTCGCTTAGGGTTAATAATTGGTTCGTTAAATAAAATGGAATAAAAAACGGTTGTTAACTTATCTCTTTTAAAGCCAAATCAGCCCTTACAATCCCGTAACCGTATTCAGCATCGTAGCCTTCATTTCCTAAATCTTCCGCTGTGATGTGGAGAATTCCTCTAACTGTTGAGTTGCTTGCGTCGCTGAAACTACCTACCGGAAGTATCGTACCGTATTTGTTATAGTACGCTGCTTGGATTAACGCCGCAACTCCGCTAACATGAGGACAAGCCATAGAAGTGCCGCTGAGGGTTGCATAGCTATCATCCGGATAAGTGCTTAGAATATCAACTCCAGGAGCTGAAAGTTCAACTCCACGATTGCTCCAGCTTGGAACAGCGTCGCTCATATTGGTTGCACCGACAGCTATAACCTCTTCGTAAGCTGCTGGATAGCTTGGAGTTGAAGCTCCTTCATTGCCTGAAGCTGCCACAAGAACAACTCCGTAGCTGTAAGCTTCGATTATAGCTTCATGCAGCGAGGTAACGTCCGAAGATGAGCCGAAACTCATGCTTATAACTTCAGCCGCATCATCCTCTGGATCTCCAGCGATAACCCCATCACCATCTTTATCAAGTACGCCGTCCGGTCCAAGGAGGGCTTGTTCAATTCCCAGTATTATGTCGCTCACCCATCCGCTCCCATCGTTCCCAAGAGCTTTTATAGCGTAAATCTCTACAGCGGGAGCAACACCGACAACACCGATTTCGTTGTTGATAGCCGCAACAATTCCAGCTACGTGCGTTCCGTGTCCGTTCCTGTCTTGATAAGCGTTAGGTTTTGTCGATATTCTTCCGTTGAGCACGCTAACTCCCCAAGCAAGATTGTTTTCAAGATCCGGGTGATCTCTATCAATTCCGGTATCGATAACCGCAACCTCAATAACTCCATTGGCTGAGCCGTTGCTTATAATCCAAGCCTCAGTGGCGTTAATTCTGTCTATTCCCCAGGGAATTTCTTGAGGGGGTTGAGTGGATTTATCCTTATTTTTCCCTGGAGGTGACGGAGGCTTTCCTTTAAAAACTTCAACAATTGCGTCCTTTTCAACTCTTACAACTCCCTTCGCTTTCGCCAATTTCTCTACAGCTTTGTCGGGCAACTCAGCCACGATTATCGGAAAGATCTTTCCCCTTGCTAAAACTTTCCCGCCGTTTGCTAAAATCACGCTTTCGTCAAATTTTTCGTCTACTTTGATTATAACCCGAACGTTATCGGTTTCAGCTGTTGAAATGGTAACTCCAGCAATTAATATCAGAGCTGCTACAGGCAAAACTGCCAGTTTTTTATTTCTCATAGCTCAAACACCTTTAAATGATTGATCGTTAACAAATAAAAAGCTTTCTGCGAGGGAACTCATAAATCTCAAGAAAAGAGAGATCCGCGGTAAGCGTTGAATCTGGCAGAGTTGTAATAGAGAAATGAGAGTAGAACATCATATGATCTGTAATTATTAGGACATCTATGTCGGAATTCTCATTCGCCATATTTCTTGCCGCGGAGCCGTAGAGGATATTGGCATCTATTCTGTCACCAAGTTCTCTCACGACTCTGTTTGTGAACGATTCCATAGCCTCTCTGTAATTTTCTGCGATTACGTCTATTTTCTCGTGAATAACAGCGATGCTCCAGGCTTCTGCGTTATGGTTATTATCCCTTCACGGAGGCATCTTGTTTCTCTGTACGTCGGTGTCCTTATTTTTCTGTGAAAAAAGTTGATAAGAATTAAACAT
>NZ_WANY01000088.1:0-4774 GCF_015521575.1 Ferroglobus sp. | reverse complement strand
CTTGAGGAGCTGCTCGATGAAGCCGCTTTGGACGTTTACTACCTCAGAGAAGACGGGGAAGACGTTAGGGATTTCGAAACTAAAGACGGTCTTTTCGTTCTCGGAGACCACAAAGGAGTTCCGAGAGAACTTGAAGAAATTATATTAAGCAAAGCGAAAAAAATAATTGGAATTCCGACGAAAAGCCTCATGGCTGAGCATTGCATAACGATAGTTCACTACGAGCTGGACAGAAAGCAACTGAATTCGTAAATGCCATGTACTCCGAATTTTTTGATAAAGCCAGAGAGATCATCTTCGTCACGAACTAAGTTCCAGAAGAGAAAGAGAACCTCGTAAGGTTTTACGAGAGATTTGATCAAAAGAGAAGATGCTGCGGTCTTCCGCCGGTGAGCAGAGAGTCCATAGAGAAATGGCTTGAGGATTTGAGCAAAAACGGATACGGGTTCATAGCAAAAAGAGGAGAAGAAGTCGTGGGGCACATAGCGGTCGTTCCAAAAAACGGTGAAGCTGAATTCGTCGTTTTCATTCACAGAGATTACGAGGACAGAGGAATAGGCAAGAACCTCATCGAATTTGCTGCAAAATTTTTGAAAGATATCGGAGTTAAGAAGCTCGTTGCCGTAACGGAAGCTACGAACAGAAGAGCTATAAAGACGTACTTACGCCTCGGATTTTCGGTTGTCGGAAGAGAAAGCTTCTACGTTCACTTCGAGAGAATCCTCGACTGATCAGCTTCAGCTAAAAATTGTTAGGTGCGTAGGCTCACAAATACTTTTTCAGCTTCTTGTAACTTTCCTCGATCGCTTCAGGAATTACCTTAACGTCAGCCAGCACCGGCATGAAGTTCGTGTCTCCGTTCCATCTCGGCACGATGTGAAGATGAATATGATCCTCTATTCCCGCTCCAGCCACCTTACCTAAATTTATTCCGAGGTTGAAGCCGTCCGGATTCATAGCCTTTTTGATGACTTCTACCATTTTTTGGGAAAGCTTCATCATCTCCAAAGCTTCCTCCTCATTCAGATCTTCAACACTCGCAACGTGTCTGTAAGGAGCGATCATCAAATGTCCGGGGTTGTAGGGGTAGTTGTTCATTATTACGAAGCAGCTCTTTCCTCTGTACAAAATAAGCCTTTCCTCATCCTTATTCTCCTTCGGAAAGTCGCAGAATATGCATCCTTCGTATTTTGGCGATTCTATGTACCTTATCCTCCAAGGGGCAAAAATTCGCTCCATATTAATTCGTGGCAGCAATCTATATTTAGAGTTCTCGATAACTTGGATGTGTTCTACACGATCGGACATTCGAATCTAAGCATCGAGGAGTTTATCGAGCAGCTGAAAAAGTTTGGGATAGAGGTAGTTGTTGACGTTAGGAGGTTTCCGACTTCGAAGCACGAGCACTTTAAAAGGGAAAATCTCGAAGAGTTTCTGAAAAGAGAGGGAATCGATTACGTGTGGCTTGGGAAGTACCTTGGAGGGTACAGAGGAGACTACGCCAAGTACATGGAAAGCGAGGATTTCAAAAGAGGGATAAAAGAGCTCCTCAAACTTAAAGATAAGAAGGTGGCGATAATGTGTGCCGAGAGATTCTACATGAGGTGTCACAGAAAGTACATAAGCGAATACCTTGAAGCCCTCGGGTTTGAAGTTTACCACATACAGAGGGGAAAAGCTTACAGACACAAAAAGTTAAAGGGCAGCCCAGAACATGAAAATTAGCTCATCTTCATCGGAAAACTTCATTCTCTCCAACTCCTCCTTTCCGACAATTCTACCGTTCACGGAGATTATGTAGAGATCCACCGCATCGAACTCCTCCTTAGCCTCGGGAAATGTCTCCTTCAGCTTTCTTATAAGTTCATCAAAGTTTAAAGAGCCGTTTATTTTCACCTCCGCCTCCCTTCCAATCTTCATTCCAAGCTCTCCGAAAAACTTAAGCTTCATACTTTCTCCTCCAGCTCAGCCACGAGCCTCTCGTACTTCTCCTTTTCCTTATCGATCCTTTCAAAATCCTTCAGAAGTTTTTTCTCCTCCTCAACGCTCAGATACGGATGCATCGCCGGGAATAATCCTTGATCTTCCTTCACGATGTGGTCTCTGAGCATGGAATGGTAAGCCAGTGCAAAATCCTTCAGCTTTTCGAAATTCGACGCATTCTCCTTAATTTTCCCTACAAGCTCAGCTCCGACTCTGTGATCATTCTCAAGAGCTTCCACCATGTCTATTATGTGCTTAGGAGCTTTTTCCCTTAAAACTTTGAAAACGATCTCTTCCTCCTTCCCGTGGTGAATCTCTCCAGTGTACTTGGAGAAAAACTCCGCAAGAGACAAGTAAAGTTCTTCATCTTCGATCTTTTTCTCTATCGCTTTCTTCAAAACGCTCAGAGCTCTTTCTATAACCCTGTGCTCATCCATCATCACTTTGGTGGCTGGATACTCTTCCTCGACTTTTTCCTCAATCTCCTCTATCCAATCTAAGTCTTCCTCCATGAAAAAAGTTAGCCAAACAATAAATAATTAGATTTCTCCTAAGAACTTCGGAAAAAGTTCTTAAAGGAACATCTGCTTCGGAGGTTGCTTCACAGGCTTTTTAAGTTTGGAAATTGCGTCAAGCATATCCTTTGTCGTAACAACCTCCCTCCCCTCAATTATCGCCCTGTGGAGGGAACTCTTTATGACCTTCTCCACGAGATCCCTGCCGGATAAACCTTCGGTCGCCTTGGCAATTTCCTCAAGATTTACCTCAACCTTCAACGGAAACTCTCTCAGGTTTCTTTCAATAATCTCCTTTCTCTCCTCAACCCCCGGAAGGGTGAACTCAATTTCCTCCTCGAATCTGCTCCTTATCGACGGATCAAGGAACTCTATTCTGTTCGTAGCTGCTATCGTGCAAATTCCTTCCCTCCTTTCAATCCCGTCCAATTCGGTGAGTAAAGCATTGACTATTTCGCTGACGTCTCCCCTCAAATCCTGGTAGCTCCTATCCAGAGCTATGCTGTCGAACTCGTCAAGGAAAACTATACACGGAGCTATTTGTTTGGCTCTCTCATAAAGCTCGTGGATTTTTCTCGCTCCTTCTCCTACATGCTCCCCTATGAGCCTTGTGGACTTAACAGAGAGGAAAGGAACTTTAGCTTCGTTCGCCAAAGCCTTAGCCATCATCGTCTTTCCCGTTCCCGGCGGACCGTAAAAAAGGACATTCTTGGGAGCCCACTTTCCGAACTTCTCCGGATTTTTGAGGTATTCGAGTATTATCCTCGCCTTTTTCTTCGCCTCTTCCTGTCCAACCACATCCTCAAGCCTAACATCTTTGACTATCTCCGTCACAATGTCCCTCGAATAGTTCTCGACCACTATGATAGTCCCCTCTCCAATGTATCCGCTTTCTGGCTCGCAACTCTTAACTTCGAAGGCAAAATCCGGGAAAAGGCGGTAATCGAAGAGCATCTTTCCCTTTGAAACGAACTCTCCTTTCCACTGATCTTTGGCGTAGCGATCAAAAACCTTGGGATTGTCCACTACCGGATACTCGTGATAGCTTGCCTTCAAAGGATACCCGAGGGGTTTGAGTATCAAGTACTTCACTTCGCCTCTTTTTTCCTTTTCCATCGTAATGGATAAGTAATTTAAGCCTATTAATAACCTTTGCTATCATGAGGCTCTTTATAGCTGTCGACCTAAGCGAAGAGCTGAGGGAGAAGATAGCACCTATCCTGAAAACTATCTCAGGTTTAAATGGTGTTAAAGCCGTTGAGAAGGAAAATTTACACATCACGCTAAAATTCTTAGGTGAGGTAAACGAGGCGAGAGTGCCGGCTATTTCGGAAGCTCTGAAAAAAGTTGCGTTTGAGCCGTTCAAAATCTACCTCAAAGGTTTCGGGTTTTTTCCCAATGAGAGATATGCGAGAGTTGCGTGGATAGGAATCAGAGAGGGAGAGGAGGAGCTTAGGAAATTAGCCGAAGGCATCAATTCCGCTTTGAAAAAAGTGGGATTCAAGCCCGAAAGCTTCACAGCTCACGTCACGATAGCGAGGGTGAAAAAGCCAGAAGGGAGGAAGATAGTGGAAGTTTTGAGAGATCTCGAAGACGATTTCGGATGGATGGATGTAAGGGATTTCAGGCTGAAGAAAAGCACGCTAACGAGCAAAGGGCCAATTTACGAGGACTTGGAAGTTTACGGTGTAGAAAGATGAAGGAGGTTCTGGAAGAGGTTTTGAAAGAGGTCATTCCGAGTGAAGAGTTGAGAAGAAAGGCTGAAAAAGCGGCTGAAGAGCTTGAGAGAAGGTTGAAGGAAAAGCTCAAGGATTATCCAGACTTGGAATTCAGATTTCTCGGAAGCTTTGCAAGAGACACATGGCTGCCGGAAAGTTTGGAAATAGATGCCTTCATTCTCTTCCCCGAGAACTATACTGAAGAAGAACTTGAGAGAATCGGACTCGAAATTGGGAAGAGTGTTCTCGACGAATTTGAGCTGAGATATGCCGCTCATCCATACGTTCACGGCAAGGTGCTTGGAGTTGAAGCGGATGTTGTGCCTTGCTACAAGCTGAGAAGTGCGGAAAAGATTAAGAGTGCAGTTGACAGAACTCCCTTTCACCACGAGTGGCTGAAAGATAGAATAAAGGGAAAGGAAAACGATGTTAGACTCTTAAAAAGATTTTTGAAAGCTTCAAACTTGTACGGAGCTGAGTACAAAGTAAGAGGGTTTTCCGGCTACCTCTGCGAGCTGCTCATAGTATTCTACGGAAGTTTCGAAAACCTCGTCAGAG
>NZ_WANY01000087.1:0-5149 GCF_015521575.1 Ferroglobus sp. | reverse complement strand
GGTTCTACAGTAAGTCATGGATGCTAAAAGTGTTGATAAAAGTAAAATTATTTAGAGTTTAACAACTGCAATCTTCATTTACGTTTAAAAGTTAAAGAGACTCTCTTTTCTTAAAATAAAACTCTCCAGTATCGTCTTTACAGTCTAAGTTTTCCCCTATCGTTACACGAATTTATCAATATACCAATAAAATTGCCGAAATCGCTTAATCCCCACTCACAGCTAAAATCTTTCAAGATGATGCGCTAATAATTTCTAAATCTAAGAATATGGACTAAAAGAAGATGTGCCGAGGGTAGGTTGCTTTTACTCCAGCGTAGTTTCCCCCACTATGACTCAAACCCGAGGTGTTGCCTACATATTATATTAGAGTAACATGAAGCGGGAAGTATTTGTCAAAGACTTTTGCGTGAAACATCCCAGTTGGTAGTTTATTCCGTGTATAGATTCACGGAAAGAGGTAGTGTGCATGAGAGACAGAGATGCAAAGATCAAAAAGATGTACAAGGAAAGTACGAGAGGTTAGCGAGGTAAGTGGCGGAAGTTGAGGCTAAATTATCTCCACTCCTATTCTTCGCGAAGCAAAATCTACAGATTTTTGAAAAGACCAAAGTTGGAATAAAAAATCAAAGCAAGTCAATAAACTCTTCGACGCTCAATCCAGCCTGTTTCAGTATTATTCTTAGAGTTCCCTTCTTCAGCGAACGATGTAGAGGAACTGTAACTTTAATCACCCCTTCATCCGTCCTCTTTTCCAAACGTACGTGGCTTCCTTTTTGTCTCACGACCTTGAAGCCGACTTTGTGCAGAGCTTTAATCACATCTTCACCAGACACCACCGGAAACTTCACCAAAACCACCGATAATGAGAGGATTGAAAATAGAGGGTCAAAGCGTTATCTCAACGACTTCTGCTTTCTTACCCTTGATCTCTGCTTCGATCTCTGCATCGTCAACATCAAGGTAAACTTCGATGGCTTCCTTAATATTCTTCAATGCTTCTTCTCTGGTCTCCCCTTGAGAAACGCAACCCGGTAAAGCAGGAACGTAAACAACATATCCACCTTCTTCAGCCTCTTCAAGAATGACTTTAAACTTCATAGCTGTGAATTGTCTAAAGAAGTTGATAAAAGTTATCTCCTAAATCTCTTTTAGTCCTCTTCCAATCTGATTCCCCATCCCGACCTTGTCGTAGACCGAATCGGAGCTGATGATTTTTCCCGCACAATATGCAGCGTGAAAAGCGTCGAAAACACTCAGTCCGTGATCTCTAATGTATATCGCCGCTTTGAGTATTCTCTCGTCTTCGATTCCATAGATTGCTATGACGCTCGTGAATAGCTTTACGACGTCGAGGTCGTATTTCTTAGCAAAGAAGGCAAGCTCTAATTAAGGTTACAATGGACGTCGTTATCTACCCTTCGTACTCTTTCAGAGCCTTCTTTGCTTTCTCTTTAAGCCAGTCCTTTTCCTTGAGGAGCGTAAGAAAGAAATCCATGTCGGCATAAATCATTCGATTTCCTCCATAGCCGCTGCTTCGATTTCTTCCCTAAGTTTTTTGACTGGCTTATCAGAGAGTTTTTTGCCGATTTCCTCAAGCTCCTTCAGAGGATCTGATGGTTCGGTATCAGCAGAACTCCACCTTTAACCTTGACGATGAAAACCTCTCCACCAATCTTCTCTCTAACGGATTTCGGAAGATATACTCTCTTTATCGTCAACTTTCGCCCTCAAAATAACATCGAAAATCACAGTAGCAGTAACCGAATTTAACCGGCACAACTCATTTAATCGATTACTCTGCCTGAAGCTATCAGCAGTTCTTCGAACTTTCCGGCTTTTGGAAGGCATAGCTGAGAAGAGGCAGAGGAAATAAACGGGAGCAAAAAAGCCGCACGATCTGGTTTTGTTAATCGCCTTGACTTACATGACACTCCAGAATGGCTGGAGCTTGCGGGAAGCGGTGAGATGGTGGAAGGAGAACATGTATCTGTTGAGAAAGCATGAATACGTCAAGTTCAATCGCCGAGCACGATGATTTTAAAAAGACATTGAATTCGATGGATCCAAAGATTATTCAGCGTAAGAAAGAAGTGTTTGTGACGATGATTACCCCTTCCTCAACCTCGACGTCAGGGTTTTCCAGAAGGTGCTTCCAGTCTTCGTAATTCATCAACGCAACGTAGTCATCTGGATGTCTTTTCAAGTACCTCTCAAGCCTCTCCAAACTGCCGTACTTCTTTTCGAACTCCTTAATCAAGTCCTTCGCCCTAACCTTTCTTACGAACTTTATCTGCATAACTCATCCCTCAACTTTTCCATCACAAACCTTCCATACCCCTACATATAGTTCTCTGCAACATACGGATTCTTCAAACATCCCTCACTCAAAAACCAAAATAGACACTCCCATAAGTTATGATGCTGTTTTTCGAATTCTGGGATATGAATTAAAAGAAAGGATGCCGAGGGCGGGATTCGAACCCGCGACCTACGGATTATGAGTCCGTCGCCCCGACCAGCTAGGCCACCTCGGCAGCTCAATTAGATAGCTTTCACGACGATATAAATCGTTTTTGGGAGTTAATAATTTATAGTTAGTCGAAAAAATAATGAGCATGCAGAGAGAAATCTTGTTCGCTGCTTTGATGGTTATTTCAGCGGTGATTTTAACTTGGAAGTGGCTTTCGCTCTACGACAGGGTCGATGCGATCGTAATATTTTCAGCGTTTCTTCTGACGTTTTCCCTTGGAATGCTTTTGCTGAGCTTGGAGTACAGAATGTACAGAATGAGGGAGGAATTCGAAAACCTGAAGAGGCTTATCGCCGTAAATGCCGACGACCTTGAGTCGAGGATAGATGGCAAGTTTAAAATTTACATGGAGAGCTTGGAGGAGAGATTGGAGAGAATCGAGAGGAGACTCTACAGATAACGTTTTATCTTTGAAGAGTTACTATATTACATGGGTGCCGACATAGGGGAACTCTTCGAGAGGGAAGAGGTAGAACTGGAATTCTTCTCTGGAAAATACGTAGCTATCGACGCTTTTAACGCTATCTATCAGTTTCTTTCAACAATAAGACAACCGGACGGTACTCCTCTTAAGGACTCTCAAGGAAGAATCACCTCTCACCTTTCCGGGCTTCTTTATAGGAATGCCAACCTGATCGAGATGGGTATCAAGCCAGTATACGTTTTCGATGGAGAGCCACCAGAGTTTAAGAAAAAAGAGCTTGAAAGGAGGGCTGAACTGAAAAAAGAGGCTGAAGAAAAATGGAAAATTGCACTGGAAGCTGGAGAAGATGCGAAGAAGTACGCTCAGGCGACGGCTAAAGTTGACGAGTACATAGTTGAGAGCTCGAAAACCCTTCTGGAGTACTTGGGAATTCCCTACGTACAGGCTCCGAGCGAAGGAGAAGCTCAGGCTGCTTACATGGTGAAAGTAGGTGATGCCGATTATACCGGAAGTCAAGACTACGATTCCCTCCTCTTCGGCTCTCCCAAACTTGCGAGGAATCTAACAGTCACAGGTAAAAGAAAGCTTCCGGGAAAGAACGTTTACGTGGAGATAAAACCCGAAATCATAGATCTCGAATTTAACTTGAAAAAACTGGGAATAACGAGGGAACAGCTAATAGACATCGCCCTTCTCGTAGGCACAGATTACAACGAGGGAGTAAAAGGAGTTGGTGCAAAGAAGGCACTCAAGTACATAAAGACCTATGGAGACATTAAGAAAGTCTTGAAGGTACTCAGAGTTGAGATAGAGCACTTGGATGAGATAAGAGAATTTTTCCTGAATCCTCCAACCACAGATGATTACGAGATAAAATTCAGAAAACCCAAGAAAGATAAAGTAATAGAGTTCCTCTGCGAGGATCACGATTTTAGCAAAGAAAGGGTAGAAAAGGCTGTTGAGAGGATTGAAGAAAACATTTCATCGAGTCAGATCACCCTCGACAGGTGGTTCTGATGCACGAAGCTAATGTGGACGTTAAAATTGGAGTAATAACCGTTTCCACCTCAAGGTACGAAAAGTACGGAGACGTTAGGCTGGAAGATTTGGAAAACGTGGATGACGAGTCGGGAAAAACGATAGTTAAAGCCTTTAAAGACAGCACCGTCGCGTACAAACTCGTTCCAGATGACACCAAGATGATTTTAAAAGCTGTTCTTGAGATAGAGGCTGATGTCGTAATTCTCACCGGCGGAACTGGCTTAAATCCAAGAGACGTCACAGTAGAGGCTCTCGAAGGTATTTTCGATAAAAAGATAGAAGGATTTGGAGAGGTATTCAGATACGAGAGCTTGAAAGAAATCGGATACAACGCCATTCTCTCAAGAGCTACAGCGGGAGTCGTTAACGGAAAAGTCGTCTTTGCCCTTCCCGGATCAAAAAAAGCTGTGGAACTTGGAGTTAAGATAATAAAAGACGTTTTGAAGCACGTTGTTACCCATGCAAAAGGTTTAAAATGAGACTCGAAGTTTTCGACGAGGACTTCGTCCCCGAGAGAGTCCTTTTCAGAGAGAAACAGATGGATAGGTTAGCTACAAACTTAGCTCCCGCCGAGTTTGGAAGCAGAGCCACTAATACCGTCTGCTTGGGAAGCCCGGCTACGGGAAAAACCACGGTCGTCAAATACGTTTTAAATCAGCTTCAAAACGCAAAGTACGTTTACGTGAATTGTCAGACGAGTAGAACTAAGCAGCAAATATTTTTCAAAATTTTCGAAGGTTTGAGAGGATTTTACCCTCCAAGAGGCGTTTCACTTCAGAAAGTTTTCAACGAGTCTTTGAAAAAGCTCGATTCTCCTCTCGTTTTAGTTCTCGACGATGCAAACTTTGCGGAAAGAGGGGTAATAGAAGAAACGCTTTTATCCATTCTCAAAGCTCACGAAGTTGTCGAAGGTGTGAAGACGGGTGTAATTCTTATTTCAACTGATTTTAAGTATCTTGCAGGGTTTTCCTCCGAGCTTCTTTCCGTGTTCCACCCAGATGAAATATACTTCCCTCCCTACAGCGAGGAGGAAATTAGAGAGATACTTCTTGACAGAGCAAAACTCAGCTACGTCAACTTCAAAGAGGAGGCTTTCGAGGAGATAGTCAAAGAAACATCCAATTACGCCGACTTAAGGTACGGATTGAGCT
>NZ_WANY01000086.1:0-11809 GCF_015521575.1 Ferroglobus sp. | reverse complement strand
CTATAAGTTCCGGAGCTTCTTCGCACTCAATGACTCTCTTCACGAGATCTTTTCCGAAGAGTAGCTTTCTCCTTGCTATCTCCTTCAAAGCTTCTTTGCAGCTCATGGGAACAGCGGAGGGTAATTTAAACCTTCATCCTCCTCCAGCCCGAACATGACGTTCATGTTCTGAACTGCCTGGCCACTTGCTCCCTTCACGAGGTTGTCTATAGCCGAAATTATCACCTCTCTGTCCTTTCCTTTGTGAATCGATATGTCGCAGAAGTTGCTTCCCCTAACGTAGATTAGCTTGACGCTCTCCTGAAATCTTATGAATTTGCAGCCTTTGTAGAACTTCTCGTATATCCTCTTAATTTCCTCCTCTTCGAGATCTCCTCGCAGGAAAATGTGAGCGTTAGTTAAAATTCCCCTCGATCCCGGGAAAACCTGCGGAGTGAAGGAGATCCTGATGTCTTCCTGCAGAGCTTTCAGCTCCTGAAGCATTTCGTAATAGTGCCTGTGCTCGGTGATTTTGTAAGGGACTATTGACTCGTGAAGGTTTGGATAATGCGTGAAATCCGTTGGCGAAGCTCCAGCTCCGGTTATACCACTCTTGGAATCGAAGATTACTCTTTCTATCAGCTCCTTTTCAGCTAATGGAGCAGCAGCTAAAATCGCTCCTGTCGGGTAGCATCCGGGATTAGCGACAAGATTTGCTTTCTTTATCTCTTCCCTGTGCAGCTCTGTCAGTCCGTAGACCGCTTCTACGTAAGCCTCGTGCTTTTTACCATAGACTTCCTCGTAAACCTCCTTCTTCAACCTGTAATCTGCCGAGAGGTCTATTACTTTGATTCCGACCTCCAAAAACTGGGGGACGTATTTCATCGCCTCTCCGTGGGGAACAGCTGTGAAAACGACATTGCAATCTTCGAAGTTTTTAAGCTCAGGCAAAACGAATTCGACATCGTAAAAACCCTTTAAATGGGGATGCACTTCGTAGATTTTCTTTCCCTCATCTTTCCTTGAGCTTACAGCTACGATTTCAGCTTTCGGATGAGTTGCAAGAATTCTCAGAAGTTCTCCTCCGGTGTAGCCTGTCCCTCCTACGATGCCGATTTTTATTGAGTCCATGCTTTTAGAAGCTTGCGCGTGGTTAAAAATTTAGCTGATTGTAATTTCACGTTTTTGAGTAAAGCTTATACCTTGCGGTGCGATGATATAATTATAATGCGAAGTACCACCGGGAAGCTGGGCTTAGATTTGCTCGTGGGTTTGTCGATATTCCTATTTTCGTTCTTCATGATATCCAACTTTATAGTTGGTTTGTTTGGTGAGGTGAGGAGTGAGATTTCGCTGTCGAGCGAAGCTTACAAAGTTTCGGTCATATTAGCTGAAATTCCGGGAAAATGGAGCAACGGCACGGCTAATGGAACGGACTGGGAGAATTACTGGAGCGAGCGAAACGTAATCTTTCTTCCGGGTTTAGCTTCAAAACCGTGCGAGCTTTCGATCTCGAAAGTTGTCGCATTTAAAAAAGTTGTAGAATCCGATTACGATCGAATTAAAACGTTTCTCGGTCTTAAGACCCCGGATGCCGATTACGATTTTCACGTGAGTCTCGAAACGATAAATTCAACGCCTTTTCAGAGGGAACTTCTGCTTAACACTTCTGGATTTCCAATCCTCGACGTCGGAAAAAGTCCGAGCACTTTTCAAGTTGCGAGATACGAAAGATTGGTCTGGCTCGACAACTGCAGTGTTGTAGGGAACCCTACGGTCGTAGCTGGGAGATGCGTTGCCAAGCTGGTGGTGGTTGTATGGTGAAAGCCCAGATGATGACGCTCGAAGGAATAATGGCTGCTCTCCTCCTCTTTGTGGTAACTTACACGCTCTTCCAGAGCTCTCTCGTTGTCTCACCTCTGTGGAGCGAGCTAAGTGACGCTCAGCTCAAGCAAATAGCTTACGATACGCTGAGAGTCCTCGACGGGGAACCCTCAAGAAACGACACGTTGAAAGGCATGCTGATAAAACTCAATTCGAGCTTCGAACCGAACGACGAATTCGTTAAGGCTGTTCGAACTCTCGTAAAGCCGGCTAATTTTAGAATTGAGATATACTGGGTGAACGGGAGCAAAATAGAGTCGAGAGTACTCGTGAACAACAATCCTACTCCGGAAGCTGTCGCTGCGAGCAGATTTGTAGTCCTGAGAAATGGAGAGCTCTCTCCTGATTCTCCTTTCTACAGGGGCGATGTCCCCTCCTACACTCCTGTGGTTGTCGAAGTGAGGCTGATACTATGGAGAGCGTAAATAGAGCTCAGATCCTGATTCTCTTCGCCTTAGTTGTTTCGGGCATTATAGTTGGACTCTCGGTAGTTTACACCCAAAACCTGCTTGCCGGAATGGAGACATCAAGGACTCTTCTTGTTTTTCCTAAGGAGGAGATAAGGAATCTGAGGGAGATTGTCGAGAGGGATTACCTCAGCGTAGCAGCCCTAATCGGCAACGACCCGTCGGCGATGAGTAATTTCGCAAACAACGTAAGCGACCAGATAAGGATGCTATACGCTCAGAAGGGTTGCTATGCGGACGTTACAGCGTTTAAAATCGAAATCGGGAAGGTTGGACTGGCGTTTAACGCGAAGATAGTCTACGTGGGTGGAGGGTTAGAGTACAACGACACGCTCTACTGCGAAGTCGGAGGTGGTTGTACGTGAACGACAAGGGAGTCTCGATCCTCGTCGAATACCTCCTCCTCCTATCGATCCTCTCTCTGTTTGTTGTAGTGATCACCCTTCAGCTAAACCACCAGCTTGAGGAAATTCAGATTGGAAAAGTCATAGAGAATCAGTTTTCCGATGTCTCTTCGCAGATTTCGGCTCAGATAATTGATACGCTTACTATCTCTCCAAACAACGGATACATGAAAGCTTCGATAAGAATGCCCAGCAGCATAGGAGATAAGGAGTACACCGTGGAGTTTAAAAGCGTGGGTAATTTCAGCTACATCTATCTTCTCTCCGAGGACGAAAAGTACGAAAAGTACCTTGGACTTGGGGCGGCAACTTTGTACTTCCAGCCGCAGGGTATGACTCACAGCCTCTCGGGCAACCACACGATCGAGTTCGAGAAGAGAACGCCCATTTTTCCCAGTGCCGTTTTAATCGTGAGACCGGCTGTAGTCTTTGCCAACGCATCGCAAGACGGAACGGTGGAGATAGACGTGTCGAAATCCTCAGCCTTCGGTTGGTGGAGTTGGAGAGTGGAGCTGTGGAACGGAACGAGTTTCGAAGGGTTCGGCGATTCCGTTTTCAACATAACCGTATCTTGGAACCCGACGGAGTTTCAGAACTACTGCAATTACGATTCGCTGAATCTGACGGCTTACTGCAACATAACACTGACAGTTTACGACTTAACTTACAATCTGAATGATACGGACAGGGTAACATTAACGATCACGAGCAACGAATCAAAACCTCCGGACATCTACGTCAAGAAGTTCGTAATTCCTCCCCAAGTAGCCCCGGGAGAGCCTTTCGAGGTACATGTGTACCTTCAGGGGAGAGGGATAAGGGGGGAGGAGACGAGAACAGCCTTATCTGTTGTTCATGCTGTAGATGTTTCTGGAAGTATGAACTATCCGACGATGTACAAGTCCTTTAGCGGGCAGATTTCTCCGAAAATTTGGACTGTTCAAATTGACGTCGATGAGTCATATTTAGGAAAACCGATTGCAATAGAAGTTTATTCTCCAGATGACTTTTCCCCCTGGTGGAGCGGTTATCCAAAATATTATGCGTTTAAGTTACAGGTTGAACAAGCTGATGGGGATGTTTGGGATTACAACTACAAGTTCGCAGATGGTGTCGGATTTTACGATAGCTATGTCTCTTCGCGAGAGATTGGTACTTGGACTGTGAGCGTTATTGTTGCAGTTCCAAAAACCATTCCGCTCTACCTTGATGTTTACAGATACGAAGGCATCTGGGTTCGAACATATTCGACAGCCACAAGTTACACAAACAACTACACGGTAGTTAATATTACTCTACCAACGGGCTTCACAAGCGGAGATTCTTACCAGTATCTTATTCTCAGGCTCAGTCAAAGTACGGCTTCAGATTTTTACACGTGGACTCGATATGGTACTTTCTTTGAATTTTGCGATGACAGTGCTTACTATAACGGAAGGTGGCTGCTGAGTTATACATCAACGGTTTGCTATTTCGAACCGGCCAGTGGTGGGGTTACGTACTCCTACTATATTGTGCCAAAGTCCTTTGCAACCGCTTTAAACTATGACGGATATGCGGATATACAAAAACTCGACTCAGCGAGAATAGCTTCGATTTCGTTCAACAACGAACTTGAGGCGAGTGATCAAGTGGGTTTGGTCGACTACTCCTATACAGCTTACAAACACCAGTTTAACCCTACCTCGCCCCTTTACCTCACGACGGATAAGAGCGAGGTAAACAGCGACATAAAATCTCTCTCGGCGGAAGGAGCTACCAACATATACTATGCGCTCAATCAAGCTAAGGAGGCTTTACTCGAAAATACAACTGTTGTCTCCGGAACGAAGCCGCTGATAATACTTTTGAGCGATGGAGAGCCTACTTGGGGGAGTTACGCTTGGGACCCAAGCAATCCCTACTACGATCCGAGATGCAACGGAGCAAGCTACTGTGATGAAGCTGCTCAAAGAGCAACTGAGGAAGCAGACGATATAAAGAACACGTACATCGGCGGAGAAAATATATCGATCTGCACGATAGCTTTCGGATACGATGCCAATGAGGCGTTCTTAATGAGCATAGCAAGCTCGAAACCCAACGGAGAAAAGTGCTTCTACCAAGCAACCAATGTTCAGGAGTTAATAGATGCGTACGTGGAAATAGCAAAAGCGTTCAAAATTGCAGCGAGGAATGTGACGATTACTGATGTCGTTCCGCAGGGTTTGGAAATACTTCCAGATAGTGTGGAGGTCTTAATTTCCGGAAACGCGACGGCTTCTCAGCCGGTGATTTTCACGACTTCGAACGGGACAGCGGTGCAGGTTCAAATTCCGGAGGTTTACATTAACGACGAGATCGAGCTCGTGTTTAGAGTTGTTGCAAACGAACCCGGAGATTACGTGCTCAACGTTCAGAGAGTAAGCAATGTTACTTACGAACCCATCCCGTTCACGGGATCGATTGAAACGGTTTATCTGAACGTTACCTACGGAAGAATTTCGGAGTCCACGAAGGCGGTGGTGAAAATCTCGTGAGCTCCGAAGTTGTAGGAACGCTGATGATAATTCTGCTCGTATCGCTGATGGTAGGAATGCTTTTTGTGGCGTCTCAGCCGGTAATATTCGGAAGTAGAGAAGCTGTTAAAGAAAGGGAAGCTTACTTCTCGATGGTGGAGCTGAGGGAAAAGATAGATCAGGTCAGGTTTGGAGCTGAACCGAATTCCACTGCAAGAATACACCTCAGCGGTGTGAGTGTCGCAATGAGGAATGAGCCGGTCATAGCGATTAACGGAACGAGTTATCGAGTTTCCTCTATAGTATTCTACGGAGAAAATTGGGAGCTCGTGATGGAGAACGGAGCAATTTTGGAAATCAGAGACGGAAGAAAAATCTTAGTTTTCCCCCCGCCAATCTACTTAAACGGTGAAACCCTGACGCTACCGTTAATTTCCTTTAACGGGAGTGTATCTACCGGAGGGAAAGGGACTGTAAGCGTGTTTCTCTCTCTTCAGAATGTTTCGCTGCTGAAAACAGGAGCGGCGAGAGTGGACTTAACGAGCAACAACGCCGAGGTTTGGTACGATTTCTTCCGCGAGCTTGGAGTAAATCCGACGATAAGCGGAAACACCGTGAGTTTCACTGTTAGGGACTCCTACATAGTACTTTACGAGGTGAGGGTGGAGTGAGGGATAAAGCCGTCTCGGAAATTCTTGGATACATGCTAATTTTGAGCATAGTAGTTGCAGCGATCTCGATGGTTTACCTCAAGGTCAACAGCATGGTGGAAGACACGAGCGAAAAGTTCAGAGTTGAAGGCGTGAGGCAGAGCTTTAAGAGAATTTTAAACGTCATATCGATTTCGACTTACGGTGGAGCTCCTCTGCAAAGCATACAGATTGAAATGCAAGGGGGAAGCTTCTGGATCTCCAACGAAACGAGAGTTGTTCTAACAGCCGGAAACATAACTGTTGACGAGTACGTGGGATCTTTAAATTACCAGCTTGAAGACTTCAGAGTCACCCTCGAAAATGGAGCAGTGTGGGAAGAATACTACGGCTACAAGAAAGCTATAGAAGAGCCGAGAATATTCATCCATACCTCCTACGTTGACTCGCCTACCGGATCTACTAAAAGGGTAGCGGTCATAATCATATCAAAGCTCACGGGAAATGTCTCAATCGCTGGGGAGGGATCAGTTAAGCTGATATTCAACACGACCTCCGTGGTGGTTTTCTCAGAAGAGGTTTCGGGAAACATTCACCTGAATGTGTCATCTCCTTATGCGGAGCTTTGGTACGAGTTCTTTAACACTCTCCCCGGGGATGCTCGTTTAAATGGCAACTGGGCAAACTTTACGGTTTACGTTGATAGGGTTGTTGTGGCGAAGTACATCGTGAATGTGAAAGCCAAAACGTGATCAAAATATTTATATCTGAGAAGCATCTCATTTTTGAGAAGATGATAGAAACATTGAAGCAGCTCGCGCTAATGAACGCTACGAAGAAAGCCGTGAAAATTTGCTCGAAAGACCTCGCCGAAAAAATTAACCAAAGCATTCAGACGGCAGCGAGAAAACTGAAAGAGCTTGAGGAAATGGGATATATAGAGAGGATTATTCAGAAGGATGGGCAGTACGTGGTAATAACGGAAAAGGGCAGAGAACTTCTCTACAAGGAGTACCTCGACTACAAGAAGATTTTCGAGGATATGGGGAAGGTTGTTATCAGAGGCAGAGTTATCAGCGGTCTCGGGGAGGGGAAGTACTACGTCTCCCTTGAAGGATACAGAAAGCAGTTCATCGAAAAACTCGGCTTCGATCCTTTTCCGGGAACGCTTAACCTGAAACTTTCGAAAGATCAGGTTATTCTCAGAGCGAGGATGGATGAGGAGGAAGGAATCCTGATAGAAGGTTTCAAAACCGAAGATAGAACTTTTGGAAACGTGAAAGCGTTCATATGCTCGATAAATGGTGTTAAAGGGGCGGTGATAATTCCCGAGAGAACCCACTACTCCAAGGATGTTCTGGAGATTATAGCTCCGGTGAACTTGAGGGAGAAGCTTGGACTGAAGGATGGTGACGAAGTTGAGGTGGAGGTGGAAATATGATCGAAGAAGCCGTGAAGAGCTTCAGAAAAGGTAAGCCCGTTTTGATTTACGATTACGACGACAGAGAGGGTGAGACGGACATAGCCATCCCAGCCTTAAATGTGAAGCCGAAAGATGTGGCTATGATGAGAATAGACGGCGGAGGATTAATCTGCGTGGCGATAAGCTACGAAGCTGCTGAGAAGCTTGGATTACCCTTCATGCACGAAGTTCTTGAAGCCGCTTCTTCAAAATTCGCAAGTTTGAAAGGTTTCGCGAAAAAAGTACCCTACGACTCTCGCTCATCTTTTAGCCTTTGGGTAAATCACGTTGACACATATACCGGAATAACAGACTTGGACAGAAGTTTGACGATAAGGAAGATTGGCGAAGCTGTTGAAAGAGTTTTAAGGGGAGAAAAATTCGACTTCGCAAAGGAATTTAGGAGTCCGGGACATGTTGCTTTGTTGAAAGCAGCCGAGAGACTTCTTGAAGAAAGAAGAGGTCAGACGGAGTTGAGCGTAGCTCTTGCGAAATTGGCTGGGATCACTCCGGCTGTAGCTATTTGCGAAATGCTTGACGAAGAAACCGGAAAAGCTTTGCCGAAGGAAAAAGCTATGGAATATGCGGAAGAAAACGGGATTCCTTTTGTTGAAGGAAAAGAACTGGAAAATTACTTAAAAGAGTTAAACCTTGCCCTTAAGTAGCTCCGCACCTTTTTCAACTACTATTCTTGTAGGAGTCGGAAGTTTTTGACTAGCTCTTCTTAATGCTTCCTTTGCCGCTTCAAAAAACTCTGGTTTTGTCCATATGCTCATTATCTTCGTTCCCGGCTCAACTTGTGCTGCTAAACCGACGGGTTTGCCGAAAGCTTTTCTCATTCCTTGGGAAATTCTGTCAGCTCCAGCTCCGACAGCCATCTTGTGCTCTCTCAAAACGTGGTGCGGGTAAATTCTCACTTTCAGATAGTAGTTGCTGCTTCCGGCTTTCTTCGTTATGTACTTGTTCGCGGCAACTCTCGCAGCCTCCAGAGCCATGTCTCTTATTTGCACAGCCTCTTCAGCTACAAGGGTGACCATGACGGGGAATGAAGCTGTTCTATTACCCATATCGAACTGCCTAATTCTTGGTCCAGGAACACCGTCGATGTACTCCTTTCTTGTGTAGGGTCTTTCGAGTCTCCTCCACATTCTCGCTGGTTTTCTCGCCATAGCAGAAAGTTTGCGGAGTTGTATTTAAAGTTATCTTATGAGCTTCAAAGCCTCTGAGAAGGTGTACTTTTCGGGGAAGACTGCGTTTACACCAAACTTTTTCAGCTCCTTCCAGCTGGGTTTTCCCAAAGCCACCGTTTTAATTTCGTTGAGCCTTTTCACGACTTCATCATAAACTCCACAAGCTTTGGCGTTTTCGAAAAAGCTTCTGACTATCAGTCTGCTTGAGAAAATTACGGCATCAACTTCCTTCTCAACTATCCTCCTGACGATACTTTTCTGCTCTTCTCCAACAATCGGCTTTATTTCGTAGAGGACGTATTCCTTTAAATCGCAAATCTCCGAGAGCTTTAGCAGAATCTCATCTCCCTTATCGCTCCTCAGCAAGTTTACCTTTTTTCCTTTAAGCAACTCTTCAAAGTCCTCGTAAAGCGTCTTAGAATCGTATCTGGAGGGGAGTACGGGATTGTACTCCTCAAGTATTTTTGCTGTCTTCTCTCCGATTGCGATAACCTCTCCTCTAATGAGATTCCTTTTTACGGCAATTTTTGCGGCGGTTTTGCTCGTTATAATCGTGTAATCGGCATTTCTAACATCGTTAATTTCCCTCTCCACTATTTCGACCATTGGCACGTGAATTGGGGTAAAGCCGAATTTTTTTACCTCTTCGATTACATCCTTCGCACTGTTTTTCGGACTGAAAAAAGCCACTTTCATTTTATTTTCTCGTAGGCTTCCTTTAAGAGTTTTTCAATTTCCTCCATTTTTTCAACAACCCTGTCAAGAATTTCGGAAATTTCTGGGTTAGATTCTCTCACTTTTTCAGCCCATTCTTTATACTTTTCTGCATGCTCTCTATTGTGTTCCATCCAGTGATCGAGAAGATGCTTGAGCTTCTCCATGCTCAACTTTTGACGAGTTTGATAATAAACTCTGCTATTTTTTCGACTTCATCCCTTCTGAACCAAGTATAACCTTCCACTTTTTCGTCGCAGACAACGGCAAGAATCTTTCCGTGCTTGAAGTACTCTATGTCCTTTGGATCTCTTACGATGACAATCCTATCTTTTCCAGCTTTATTGAAACCTTCCGTTAAAACGAGGTCGTAGTCTCCTTTCAAGTAGCGTTCGTAAATTTCGTCAAGATCGTCTTTGTCGGCTCTTCTGATAAACGCCATCTTCACAGGAGAGGAGATTATCACATCCGCTCCAGCCTGATATAGCTTCCAAGAATCCTTCCCTTCTCTGTCTATCTCGAAATCTCCGTGGGAGTGGTGCTTGACAACAGCTACTTTCAATCCGTGTTCCACGAGAATTGGGATTATTTTGGTTAGCAAAGTTGTTTTTCCGCTGTCTGAAGTTCCGACGAAGCTTATTATCATAGAAGCCTCACCGTTTCAAGGTTCATAGGAGCTCTCGTCTCAACTCTGAAGGTTTTATATATCGCCGAAGCGAGTTCGATGCACTTTCCTTCATCTCCGTGGACTGTGAGAATTTTCTCTGGTTTCGAGCTTAGGGATTTCACGTAGTTTATGAGCTGCCTCCTGTCTGAATGTCCGGAGAAGCCATCCACCGTGACGACTTCCATGTTCACGTAAACGACTTCTCTCTTCCCGTTGCTTGGGAAGGGAACTTCCTTCCAACCCTTTTGTATTCTTCTACCGAGAGTTCCTTCAGCTTGATAACCTACGAGGACGAGGGTGTTCTTCTCATCCGGAGCCAGAGCTTTGAAGTACTCCATTACCGGTCCGCCGTTCAGCATTCCTGAGGTGGCTATTATCACAGCCGGGGATTTATCGTTTATGACTTCATCCCTCTTTGAAGCTGAGTCTACTCTGACGAAGCTCTCCGAAATGAAGGGGTTCACACCTTGGTGGAAAATCAGATCCCTTAGATGAGCGTTTAGGTATTCCGGATAAGCGGTGTGGATGGCGGTAGCTTCGTAGATCATTCCATCCAAGTAAACGGGGACTTCCGGAATCTTCTTTTCCCTTATAGCTTCCTCCAAGACGATCATAACCTCCTGACTTCTTCCCACCGCAAAAGCAGGAATTAGTACTTTTCCTCCCCTCGATACAGTTTTGTTTATCACCTCAATTAGCTTCTCTTCCGCTTCCTTCCTTGAAGGCTGAAAGTCTTCGCTTCCTCCGTAAGTGGCTTCCATAACTAAAGCTTCGAGCCTTGGGAAATTCGTTTCGGCTTTGTCGAAAAGCCTCGTCCTTTCGAATTTGAAGTCGCCCGTGAATGCAACGTTGTAAAGTCCTTCTCCTATGTGGAAGTGGGCTATGGCTGAGCCAAGAATGTGTCCGGCGTTGTAAAAAGTTAGCCTGACATCCGGAGCTATGTCCGTGACGACTCCGTAATCGAGGGTTATCGAGTGCTTCAAAGCCTCTCTGATGTGTTGGGATTCGTAGGGAGTTACTCCTCCCTCTTTAACTGCTACATCAATGAAGTCGAGCTGGAGCAACACCATCAAGTCTCTGGTTGGTTGGGTTAGGTAAATCGGACCCTTGTAGCCGTACTTGTAGAGGATCGGAATCAGACCGCAGTGATCGAGGTGTGCGTGAGTGACAACCACCGCATCTATGCTATCGAGGGGAGCAACTTCGGGAACGTAGAGGTAGGGAGTTTGGTTGAGGTTAGAAACGTTAACTCCGCAGTCGATCATTATCTTACTTTCTGGCGTTTGTAGGAGGTAGCAGCTTCTACCAACTTCTCTTGATCCACCTAAAAACGTTATCCTCACCCATTTATCTTCGTAGATTGTTCCCCTGTGAATCCTCTCTCCGACTTTTTTTAGTATCTCCTTTCTCTCCTCTCTTACGCTCAGCAAGTAGTTCCTTATGTCTTCGATCGTCTTGGACCTTATCGGAGGGGTCCTAACGACTTTTGGACTCCAGCCGGTCTCCATTATTATCTCTCTGAGAGTTTTTCCTCTCTTTCCTATGACTATCCCCGGCTTCTCTGCCTCAATTATAACCTCTCCGTTCTCTTCGTCGAAGAATATGCTCGTTATCTTTGCCTCTTCTGGAACAACTTGTTTTATTATTTCTTCCGCCTCTCCCGGTGGTTTTCTGCTCTTGGGATCTGCCCTCACTATTATTCTTTTTCTCAGATCTTTTGCGAGCCTCTTTATTATGTCTCCGCTTCCCAGTAGCTGTTTAGGGTCCTCTACGTATACGACCAAGTTCGGTCCTTCAAACTCTATGCTCTTTATCTTTATGTTTGTGAGGAAGCTTCTTATCTTCTCCTTAAGCTCGTTTAAAACTTTCCTCGTAGCCATCCTCTATCTCAACT
>NZ_WANY01000085.1:0-8560 GCF_015521575.1 Ferroglobus sp. | reverse complement strand
ATGTATGGGTTTAAAAGTGCTCGTTGTGGAAGACGATCCGATAGTGAGAGAAATTTTGAAAACCATTTTGAAGGACTACTTTATTATCGAAACCGACAATGGTGAAGAAGCTGTTAAACTCTACAAGTACCACAAGCCGGATGTAGTTTTAATGGATGTCGTCCTTCCGGATAAGGATGGTATTAAAGCTACGGAGGAGATTCTAAAGGAAGACAAAAATGCCGTAATAATCGGTATAACAGCTTTTGCTGCGGCGAAAAAAGATGCAATGCTTAAAGCTGGAGCAAAGGAGGTCCTCGAAAAACCGTTAAATAGGAAAAAGATCTTAGAGGCTATTGAGAGACATGTCAGAGCTAAGTGAAATTCTAAGGTTTTTCGAAAACAACTGCAAGAAGGACTTCCTCGTCTGGATAGCCACATACGCTGAAGAGGTTCACTTAGCTCCGGTGTGTTTCGTTTTAAGCAAGGAGGACAAGCTCGTAATCGCTTACAACTTCGTGAAGAAGACAGTGGAGAACATAAGGAAGAATCCGAGGGTTGCAGTTGGAGTTGCTAAGAGACTTGAAGAGGGCTTCGACGGATACCTCGTCAAGGGAAGAGCCGAAATACACGAAGAAGGAGAATTTTTCGAGGAGATAAAGAGGTTCGTTGAAGAGGAAAGCGGTGGGAAAAGAAGCCCAAAAGCTGCGATAGTGGTTTATCCGGAAAAAGTGTACTCGCTAAAACCCGGAGAGGGTAAGAAGAGAATAATTTAATCTCTTTTAGGTCTGAACTTTCCTCCGAATCCCTTCCCTATGAAGTAGATCTCGGCACTTCTCTTCCTTGAGGCTGGAGGAGAGTGAAGTTTTTTGAACCTGAAGTGCTTTTTAAACTCTCTAACAACGTCCTCAAGTTCTGCCCCTTGGAACATTTTAACGACGAAATTTCCTCCGGGCTTTAAGAACTCTTTTGCAATGTTAAAAGCTGCTTTTGCGAGCTCCATGGAAAGGAAGTGATCGAGATCCCAGTTACCCGTTATCTTTGGAGAAGCGTCGCACAGAACCACGTCGAACTTGTCTCTGATTTTTCTGATTTCCTCTTTCGTCTCTTCTTTGGTTATGTCTCCTTTTATAAAAACCACTCCCTCAATTGGCTTCATCGGATTTAAATCTACAGCCACAACATCAGCTCCAAGCTCGACAGCCACCTGACTCCATCCTCCGGGAGATGCACCAAGGTCGAGAACGTGGTAACCTTTTTTAATTATCTCGAACTTCGCGTTTATCTGCTTGAGCTTGTAGGCAGCTCTACTCCTATACCCTTCCTTTTTGGCTTTCCAGTAGTAGTAATCCTGCCTATCCTTCATACACCCTCACGTAGACTTTCCTTCTTCTCGGCCCGTCGAATTCGATAAACAAGATCCTCTGCCAAGTTCCCAAAACGAGATCGGAATTTTCAACAGGAACGATAACGGAATTTCCTACGATGGATGCTTTTATATGGGCGTCGGCGTTGTCGTCGATTCTGTTATGCCTGAAAGAAATCTTTGGAACTATTTCATCTAACGCCTCGACGATATCCTCAATTAATCCGCTTTCAGCTTCGTTAATTATCAAGCCGGAAGTCGTGTGGGGCGTGTAGATTAGAGCTATTCCACTATTCACGCCACTCTCTCTAACCTTCCTCCTAACCTCGTCGGTTATGTCGACGATCTCGCTTCTTCTCCTCGTTTCCACCACTATCATGGCAATCTCACGAAAACCTCTCTTCCGTTTTCTATTTTAAACTCTCCGAACTCTATCCTTTTAGGCTTTTCGCTCGTCGAAGCGAGAATCTTTATCTTCCTCTCTTCAAAGTTCACCTCTTTGATCAATCCCGGGCAGAGGTATTCGTCGGAATAAAGACCAACGAGAACGTTTTCAAAATCTTTTGGACTCACGACGTTCACTTCTACAACGTTGTAGTACTCTTTTAAAGCTTTCAACCCTTCTCCACCGATGTCGAAGCTTTCGGAGTAAATGTTCAAAGAACTCCCGCTTCTCTCAGCGTAAATCACGTCACCAAAAGATAGCAGAACGTCGTCTTCAACTCTTTCTCCGGAGAAGAGCGAGGTGAAGTAAAGCTTCACATCATCGACGCTCACTTCAATTTCCCTCGCATTTTCGAACCACTTTTCGTAGGCTTTTCCCCTAATGTAAGCCCTCATCTCTCTGTCTCTCTTCTTTAACACAAAACTCTCGGCTCTAAAGACTTCGTAATCCGAAAATTCCCGTGGAGGATCGGAGAAGCAGACTATTACCTCGGGATTCGCAATTTCTACTTTCGCAAGCTTGTACTCCACAGCTCTCTTCCCGTGAATCCATCCGGTCGTGTCGATTATAAGCTTTTCTCCAGCTCTCTCAACGAGTTTTTTAAATGCCCTCAAGCATCTTGCCTCTCTGTTCATTGGAGAAATGCTTCCGACAAATTCGCAGGAAATTAGCTGAAACATGCTGAGCAAGTAAGCATCTTCTTTCCTCCTTCCCAAAGCCATACTTCCCGGATGAGAAATGTCCGCCTGCCCTATATCCGCGTCAAGCACGAAGTCTATTCCGAGCCTGTGGGAAACGAATACGCAAAAGCTGCTTTTTCCGGTATCGACTGCTCCGTAAAGAAAAATTCTGCTCCAATCGTTCTCTACAAACTTTTCCCAGCTCTTCGGAATTGTGCTTCCGTTTACCGCTATGTAGTTGCCTTCGATTCTTGCCTCGCTGTCTTCTGGAAAGTAAACCGGCAGAATTTTACCTCTGGGAGCTTCGAAATATTTCCCTCTACAGCCGAATACCTCCGCCTCACCTTTTAGAACTTCGACCTTCCCGTTTTCAAGCAAGATCGTTGTATTTCCCTCGATCATTCCTCCATCTTTATGATGACGCTTCTCATTTCCGGTTGAGCCTCCAAAAGCTTGGTAAAGTTCGTATCGACCATCACTGCAATGCTCAGCGTCCCATTCTCAAGGACGTAGTACTCCTCAGTAACGTTGCCCTCCACGAAGAATGTGTTAGAGGTGAAGTTCATTGCCACAACCTTCTCATACTTACTTCCGTTTAGGGCGTATCCTTCGAAGTAGAAGTCAGCGACGGTAATGTTCGAATTGTTCAACCTTATAAGCTGCTTCACGATTTCTCCCTGAAAGGCTCTGAAGAAAGCGTAATTCTTCTTTGGTAAATATTTGAGCAAGCTCTCCTTCTCTTTTCCAACGTTCTGGAGGTAATCGAAAACCACATCGCTCGTGCCGATCAGTGCCGGATTTATCTGATCGCAAATTGCATAAAAGTCCTTCACCTTAACAACAAAATCTCTCACATTCTCCTTCCTATCGTAACTTGCAAATATTTTTGAAGAGGTGTTGAAGAGGTACACGTAAGAGTTCGTTTTTGTGTAGTAGGCAAAGGCGACGGAATCGAATCCGGTTATCCTAACATACCTGAAAACGGGATCGTTCAAAACAACCTTAGCATATGCTTGAATTAAGCTTGTGAGATTCGTATCGTTAACTTTGAGGTTGAAGTAGTATATTTCGCTCGGGGAGTCCGGCAAGCTGGTTATAGCCGAGAAGTCGTCCATGCTGAATTTCACTTCTCTTTTTGGAGTTGTGTTCGCTCCCCTCAGAGCTATCGCTAATGCCGAGCCTATCATTATTAGGGCGAGAAAGAAAGCCAGTAGTTTCGCTGACCTCCTTTCGAGGGGTTTTGCCATAAACCAACAACTTGACCTTTGCTAAAAAAGCTTTTCTAAGGTAGGTTGTCCTCTCCTTTCATTTCCTTAACCTTGTCCTCTATGAGCTTGTTCACCACTTCGCCAACCCTGATTACATCTCCAACATCGAGTCCCGCCTCTATGGCTAAATCGGAGAGTTTTTTCAAATCCAGAAATCTTGGGTTCTCTTTTTCAAGTCCTCTAAGCACTTTTTTCAGAAATTCTATAAGTTCATCTTCCATGGTAACTTCTTGAATTCGCAAGGTTATAACCCTTATTGAGGGGGTTGTGGTGTAGTTATTTAGATACCATATTAGCGGTGAACTCCTGAAATAATGTTTGGAAAAGTTTTGAGGAACGAGTTTATTTGCTCTAAACTTTTAAAATAACGCCGGGGCTGGGACTTGAACCCAGGCGCCCTTGCGGGCAGGGGATCTCGAGTCCCCCGCAGTGCCTCTCTGCAACCCCGGCTTGAGTTAAAGGATAACTTCAGTGTAGATAACGTTTGCGCTTAAAAGGACTTTGAAACGAACAAAACCGAGAGAAAAACGAGAAAAGCTGCTGTTAAACTCCTCACGGTGAGTTTTTCCTTCAAATAAATTCTGCTTATAACAGCCCCTATGACTGGAGAAGTTGCTGATATCGGCGAGACTCTGTGGGAGCCTATAAGCTCGACGGCTTTAACGAAGCTGAGTATGCCGATCGCAGAGATCAGCCCTCCGACGACACCCATGAAGAGTAGAGACTCTTTATCAAATCTCACGCTCCTTACGAGGGCGAAGAGCATCGCTGAATTTATCAGCATTCTGTAAAACGCTATCTCGACTACGCTCATTATCTTCGTGAGATAATCCAAGATAATCATGCTCAGCGCCCAAGAGAGAGCGGCTAACAAAGCTAAGTAAGCTCCGCTGATTCCATTTCCGCTCTCCTTGGGGACTATGACCACTGCTAAAAGAACCAACAAGCTCGAAAGCACGAGCTCGGCAGTTACTTCCGTTCCGTAAAAGAAAGATGACAGTATGAGGACGTGGATAGGATAGGTGGATGCAAGGGGAAGGCTTACGCTCACGGCACTCTTTTTCAGCGAGGCGAAGTAAAGAAGATCGCCAACGAAAAATGCGAGGATTGCTGAGGAGATTAAGAGGAGAATTACGTCAATTCCGTATCCTCTGAATCCGGAGATGGCGACAGCTGGAAATATGTAGATGGTTACGAAAATGCTCCTCAGCAGATTGCCCTCTATCTCGCTTATTCCCCTCAGTCCCCTCTTAAAAACACTTCCTCCAGCACCCCAGCAGAAGGCTGCGATTACGGCTAAAATTACTCCGACTATCACTCAAGACCCAGCTCTTCCTTAACCTCCTTGAGACTCTCTATAGCCACTTCGTAGAACCTTTCGAGGGGCATCAGCTTCTCTATCATCTTTATCCTGTTTCTGTCACTTCCAGGGGCGAAACTCTTTTCCTTGAACTTCTTCTTCACGGTCTTCGGAGTCACCTCAGTTATCTTACCATTCTTAACAAGTGCGCAAGCTATTATTAAACCGGAAGCGCTATCTGCAGCCTGCAAAGCAACTTCGATCGGCTTTTCGTAGTCACTATACTTCATGTGGTTGTGCCTTCTAACGAAATCCGAAAGAAAGCCGAATCCTTCTTTTTCCAAAATCTCCGCTCCGAGCTCTCCGTGTTTCTCCATATCCCCTTCTACAATCTCGTAATCGATGTCGTGGAGAATTCCCAAAACTTCCCAGAGCTCCTCATCTTCTCCCAATTCTTTAGCCAAGCCTTTCATTATCGCTCCAGTTGCGATGCAATGCCTTATCATCTTCTCATTCTTCGCGTACTTTCTCAGAGTTTCCAGAGCTTTTTCCCTCATCCTACAACCTCCTTGCTTTTTCAGCAGCCTTAACAATCGCCTCAGATAAAGGATTATCGACAATCTCCAATATTCCTTCTATCGTTGTTCCGGCTGGAGTGGCGATTCTTCTCACAGCCTCCTCTAATCCGTACTTCATATATATCTTTGCAGCAGCTTCAAAACTCTTTGAGGCGATGTACTTAGCTTTATCGAACTTTACACCCCCTTTTACAGCTGCAAGGGTGAAGAAGTGGAGGTAGTAGCAGATAAAAGCTGGAGAGCTTCCGATAAGAGAGGTCATCAACTCAAGCTCCTCTTCGCTCTCGCAAACCATTATTTCAGAATCGATGAAGTTGAGAAAGTTCTTGGCTTCTTCGGGGTAAACTGCTATTAAGCTTCCATCCTCAACGGCTATGTTCGTCATAGCTCTGTAGGGCTTCTCTATATATTTCCCCATCTCCTCAAGCTTTACTCCGGCGGCAAAGCTGATAACAGGCTTGTCCTTAGCCACATTTCCTATTTTCTCCATGTTGCTTCTGAAATCCTTCGGCTTTAACGCAACAAGGTAAACATCAGCCTCAACATCCATATCCGTTCTAACTTCAAAATCCCCTATTTTCTCGTATTTTCTTTTGATTATTATCACTTCGGCATTTCTGCAAGCTTTCGCCAGAGCTTTACCAAGGTTTCCTCCACCAATAATTGCGACTCTCATTGATTAATTTTTTGAGCTAAGAGATTTTAATTTTGTTAAAATGGAAAAGGAGAAGATAATTAAAAAGCTTGAAAAGGAGATAAGCGAGGAGGAGATTGAGAAAGCTAAGAGAAACGATCATGCAAGAAGGAAGCCGAGAGCTTGCGGATTTACCGTTCACATAGCCAAAGGGTGTGATGCTAACTGCTTGTACTGCTACGTCAACACTAAGCCCAAATTAATTGATATCTCTCCGAAAGCTTTGCTCTACGCTCTTCTTTTAAATCCGAAGTTCGAAGTTGGAAAAAGCTTCGTCGCCATCGGAGCTATCTGCGAACCTCTTGATTTCCCGGATTACACAAAAGAATTTTTGGATGAGATAGCGAAGCTGGGAAATCCCGTTCAGATTTCTACAAAAGAAGTGAATTACAATCTCGCGAAAGCTTTGAGAAGAGTTGACGCTCTCGTTTCCATGTGCTCCGCAGTAGATGAGATCTGCAAAAAATTTGAGCCGAAAAGACCACCTCCCTCCGAAAGACTCGAATTCTGCAGGGAGATAAAAGGGGGAGTTTTTCTCAGACCAATACTTCCGAACGTAAGCCTGAAAGACCACTTTAAATCCTTGGAAATAATAGCGGATTTCACAGACAGGGTAATCCTCGGAAATTTGAGGCTTAGCAAAGAAGTTAAGAGAAAGCTTGGAATAAAAGAGCTGCCAAAGAAGTACTTTGAGATCAAAAGAAAGCTTGAAGACTACGCTAAGGACCTTGGATTACTCGTTTACAGGTCTGCCTGCTGCTCAAACGCTTACAGGCATAACGTCGTCTGCTGGAACAAGTGCTGGGAGAAGGGATTTTGTTCATCTTGCCCCAACGCCTGCTGGGAAAAAATTTAACTCGTACCACCCATGCCCGAAACTCGCTCTCTTCCCTACGTGGCTCAGGTAGCAAAAAGCCATCAATTTTCTAATTTTGCTGTTCAGCTTTCCGGAATACTGGATTCTTCCGATCAAAAACTCCTCTTCCCGTCCCTTGTAGATAAAACTTCTCTTGGAAAGTTCAGCCTTCCTCGTTTTCACTTTTTCAGCTTTTTTGAGAATTTTCTCAACGTTCATTTCAGGTTCGCTGAGAAGGTACTGATATCTCATGGCTGAATACTTTCTCATCATAGCTTTAACAACATCCTCAAAACTCGGCTCGGCAACAAGCGAGTTCTCCCTCAAAATTCTAAATGGAGTGAGAAACCTGAATTCGAAAATTTCTGGAACTTCGACGTTTAAATGGGAATCCCTAATCCATAGAGATGAGTTGGAATGTTTTCCGTCGTAAATAATCTCCGATTTTCCGTTGAAGGGATTCTCCACAACAACGCTCTTCAGCTTAAGCCTACTTCTCTCCTCCTTAAACCCCAAACCGTAGGAGCACATTCTTTTGACAGCTTCTATCAACTCGCTTTCAAAGTTCACAGCCTCGCCGAAAAGCACTACAGAAAAGCTCAAGTTCTCTCCTCTCTCGTAGATCTGTTTTTCTTCCAGCGGTGGTTTTATCGTGTAAGGTTTCGTGTAACCCTCTATTTTCCTCAAAACTATTCCCTTGGATCTCGATCGAAAGAGAAAGCCGAAGGGACATTGGAATATCAGATCACAAGCGTCGCAATCTCTATTGCAGTTAACGAGTCTCTTTAGATGGAGTCCTATAGCTCCTCTTATGATATTACCCTTCCATCTTGGTAGCTTAGAAGCTCCTTCAAATTCCAATTCGAAGCGGTAAAGCCTCGCCACCCTCATATTAGCTCAGCTATTTCACTTGCTTTAACCTTAAGCGGCTTTCTTGAGACTACTTCAATCAACCCAATTCTCTCAAGCTCGTATATGTGCCTTCTCACGGTCGTTACATCTTTTCCGAGCACTTCAGCAAGCTTCATCGCTTCCATTTCCTCATTCTTCACAGCTTCGACAAGCTTCAACTTCTCCCCACTTAGCTTCGATAATATTCTCGGAAGCGTAAAAATTCCTTTCGGCAGTTCAACAACTCCGGAGAAGTCTTCCAATTCGATTTCGACCCTCGCATTTTTATCCGCTATCGTGAGGGCTGAGAACACCATCAGCGATAAAACTCGCATGCCGCCGCTCAAGTTCACGATGATCCTATGATTATCGAGCTCTTTTAGCACTTTCAGAATTCTGGCAACCCCTGAGACGAAGTTTTTCGGGTTTATCACCATTAACTCCACGCTGACGTTTGAATAACTCGTCGACACGAATCTCTTCACAAGTTCGTAAGCCCTTTC
>NZ_WANY01000084.1:0-3776 GCF_015521575.1 Ferroglobus sp. | reverse complement strand
GAATGAACAAGGAGAAGGAGAGGAATAAATCCCGGATAAATTGTTACTCCTGTCTTGATTCAGAAAAGGTGGAAAATCTCGGTTACGTTTACTGTCACTGTTGGAAAGTCATCGTGAGCTGCGGGTGAGTTCGAATCTGTCCTGACTTCATCTTTCACCTTCAGAATTCTAACCAAGTCCCTCGGAACTTTGACAGATATCTCTTCCATTAGTAATCAATCGAAAGCACACATTATGTATTTAATCCTAATTAAGAAGCAATAGATGAAAATTGTATCCGTCTGCTCACCTTTTCAGGGAAAGCAGGAAAATGTTAAGAAATATTGCAGAATGCTTGTTGATATGGGTTACATCTCCGATAGCACTCCATGTTTGCTTTAGCCAATTTTGCGGATGAGCACAATCTTAACGAGAAAGAGCTTTGGAGATAAACCAGAAATTGTTTGAGTTTTGGTATGAGTTGTGGACATTCGGAGGTGAAATAACAGAAGGCATGAAAGAAGAGAGTAAAAGTTTCAAGAAATTTACAGTGTTAAGACTACTCCTTTCCTGCTTTCGGATGCCTTGCTAATCCGGCTTCTATAGTCTTAGCGACTTTCAGCATTAACGTGTAAACAAGGAATCCCCACGCAACTGTTCCAGCAACAATGACCCATTCCATGAATGAGGGCATGTACTCCCAGATCTCTCCTATCGGAGTTGGGACGAAGCCGGGAACGACCAATCCCATACCTTTCTCAAGCCAAATACCGGTTGCATTTAGGCTACAAGCTGCAGCGAGTGTTTTGAAGTTTCTACGAGTTTTTGGATAGAGGAGCAACGCTACTGAAGTTATTTGCATAAACAGAGACAACCAAGCGATTGGTTTTAATGCCGCGTAGACCTTTCCGTTATGCTCTAATCCGAAGAAGAGGTATTTGAGCGATACTTGGTGTATCGTGGCGGAGTAGAAAACGGTGTACAGCTCGGAGAGAAGCAAGAATAGGTTGACGAGCATAGCGATCAGCGTTATTTGTGCGAGCGTCTCTATCGCTTTTTCCGATATGTATTTTCTGTAGAAGGTGTACTTCCTTATGATCAGTAAAACGAGGATCATAATAGCCGGTCCAGATGTGAAAGCGCTCGCTATGAAACGCGGTGCCATTAAGGCTGTGTTCCAGTAGGGTCTTGCTGAGAGACCGGCGTAAATAAAAGCTGTGACTGTGTGGATGCTTATAGCCCATGGAATGGATAGGAAAATGAAGAACTTTATCCAGTTGCTCGGTTCCGAGCCTATGTACTTCTTGTAAAGCTTGTATCCCGGAATCAAAAGGTTCAAAAATAGATAACCGTTCAGCACGAGAACATCCCAGACGAGCATCGAATCTGGCCAGTTCGGAGTGCCGATAAGCGGAAACATGTGCCATAGCCTTTCAACCCTACCCACATCAGCCAAAACGTTTGTTAGTGCGATTATCAAAGCTGCCACAGCCAAGAACTCCCCGAAAGTGACGATGTACTCGAACTCTCTGTAGTTGTAGAGGTAAAGGGGGGCGACGATTAGAACTGCCGAAGCTGCAACACCCACGAAGAAGGTGAAATTCGAAATGTAAAGACCCCAGCTCACCTGATCACGCATTCCGGTAACGATTAGACCGTGCATGAGTTGGTATATGTACGCGTAAGTGCCAAGAACGACAAGCATAACTAAGCTTGCTAACCATACGTAATACCTTCGATCGCCTGTGAGGGCTATTTTTATTGAAGCGAACACGAAATCCAGAAAGTATCGGATCTCCCTCAGAATGTTTTTCACGCTCTTCACCTCGTCAGTCCATAAAGTAGAAGAACTTCGGTTCCGTGCCAAGCTCCTCTTTCAGCCTGAATACTCTTTTTTCTCTGATTATTTTCCTTATCTCGCTATTTGGATCGAGAAGATTTCCAAATTTCCTTGCTCCAACTGGACAAGCTTCTACGCACGCTGGATACCTTCCCTCCCTCGTTCGCTGAATGCAGAAGGTGCACTTCTCCACCACGCCCCTATACCTTATGCGATTGCCCAAATAGTGCTGATTCGGATTGATCTCTTCTTTTGGTATGTACGGCCAGCTCCAGTTGAACCTCCTTGCCCAGTAAGGACAGGCTGCCATGCAATATCTACAACCTATGCACCAGTTGTAGTCTACGACGATTATCCCGTCGGGCTCTTTCCAAGTAGCTCTTGTGGGGCAAACTTTAACGCATGGTGGCTTTTCGCATTGCTGACATTGAATGGGAATGTACATCTTCCCGTCTTCTGGGACTTTTTCTGGATCATAATAATGTTCGCTCTCCTCCAAAACGACACCTGCAACAACATCTCCGAACTTCGTACCGATCCCCTGCTCTTCAGTTCCCGGTTCAAGTTTCTCCTGTGCGACCTCCAATACACGTATCCAGTGGATTTCGTTGCTTGTGGGATCATCGGGAGATGCTCTGGACTGATTGTTCTCCTTAACGCAAGCGTAAACGCAACGTCTGCAGCCTATACACCTTTTTATGTTTAAAGCGTAACCCCAAACTACGCCTTCTTTTGCTGGAGTGGTTTTTATGTTTACATCAACGCCGTACCTCTCCTTGTACTCTCTTTCGAGCCTTTCTATAACCGCTTTTTTCTCTTCCTCGCTCATCTCCTTAAAATGCTTTTGAGTTAGCTCTTCGATTGAAACATTTATAAACGGTATTCTGAGGGAAGCCACAGGAGCGATCGCGGAAGTCATAACAACCTTTTTGATAAAATCCCTTCTTTTCATGAAATCACCCCTCATTTTCTGGCGGAGTAAAGCATCAAAACCAAACTAAACGCCATAATGGCTGTTGCGAAGTATTGGAAAGATATAGGAATGGGAGGTGAGGGTGGTTTTTCTGGAGGTTTCTCTGGAGTGATCGGTTTAAATGCTGGATTGACGTCGTGAGGATTGTGACAATCTACGCATATGACATCGGGGGTTGGATTGGATATGTTTCCCACCCATCTGCCGTGGATGCGCATCTTCCAGTCTTTGTATATCACAGCATGACACTGCCTGCACAACTCTGGAGATTTGTTGAAAGGTATAGCTGAACCGTTAACGAGGAGGAAAGTATCTCTATCTTCAGGATTGTGGCAGGCGAAACACCAGAAGTTCCCGTGTTCAAGCTTAAATCTGTGGTTTGGGGGAGCGTTAACGAGTTCTCTCGGAGTAAAATTCGTTTCAATTCGTTTATGGCACAAGTTACACCAATCGCCGATATAAGATGCGAGCTCCCTAATATCGTCCTCGCTTAATTCCTCATCAATGCCCCATGGTGGCATTCTTCCGCTTTTTATCGCATCAATAACTGCCTCGTTAACGTCTTTGTATCTAAATTCCTCCGGAACTTTGCCGTGACAGCCTTTGCAGTATTTTTTGTACAACCCCGCTCCGCCACTCGTTTCTTCCTCCTCTTCGACGTACCCTTCAAAGGAATAGTTGTGCTGGAGGTAGTAGATTCCCCTCTCGTTAAGCTGAGAATAATCTCCTTCTACGTGGCAGAAATCGCAGTTTCTGCTTTCTTTAGCACCAAATTCTGGAGTTGCTGCGGCGACATACAAAATTACAAGTAGGAAGGTTAGCGTGAACATTATCACTGTTGCAGGTGAAATCCTAACCGATCGCTTTACCATTCTTTCTGCACCTCCAATTTTCAATGATTTTTCGTGTGTGTCTTTTGTTATCGAAGGATTATAAATAGCTAATGGCTCAAAAGTAAGGATCGCTTAAAAGAGTATAGATAAT